>JAYFQW010000010.1 GCA_034926675.1 Clostridia bacterium
GTTCGTCGGGCCGGAGGTTTGCCGTCGGCTTCCTTCAGATTCCGCCTCGCGGCGGACACCCTTGCCTTAAGCTATGGCTACTGCTGCCTTCACCATCGGGGACTTTCACCCCTCAGACAACGATCATGCCGGGCGCACCTATCGAGTAGGGGGCGGTTCGTCCGCCCCCTACCTCTATTTGAGTTCGTACGCGCTTCCATTGCTTCCACGTGCGTGCCCGAAGCCTGTGCTGTCTACTGCCGTTCCGTCCATGCTGGCGAGACGACACACCTCTTTGGCCTTGTCTTGCCCCCGCTTTGACGCACTTATCTGGTGAATCCAAATATCAACTGCCATTGGTCCGGCCTGGGATTCGGGGCATAACGGCCCCCACGTCCCAAGGGGTCTGATGGAGTATTGCTCGACAAGGGTGTCGCCCCATGCTGCCCTGATGTCGACCCTGGCAAGTGGACCGCGCTGGGTCCGCGCTAAGGCAAGATAGCATGCGGTCGTCGCCGGTCCACTCTCGGGTGTGCTAACCTCGCACACGATGTCGTTTCCGATTTGCAGGACGATGGCGACCGTGCCGCCTTCTGCGGCCACGATCTTTCTTCGGCGATCCGCCAGCGATCCGCCAGCGATCCATTGCAGCATTCAGTGGCGCGGCGATGGCGCGCGCCCCGGTGTCGGGGCGAGTTTCTCATTTTTGAGCACAGCCCGATGGAAAATCCTCACGGATGAGAATCTGCATCTCCGATTTACCCAAAAATGAGAATCCCGCCCTCATCCCCCGCGATCGCCCGCCCGTACAAGCGCAGGCGAACCACAGGAGCATAGGCGGTAGGCGGCGCAACGGCGCCGCCATTCTTTAAGATCCAGCTACGCGCGTTGTGCCCACCGCGGGCTTCTTAGCGCCGGCGATCCGCCAGCGATCCATTGCAGCGCGGCGATGGCGCGCGCCCCGGTACCGGGGCGAGTTTCTCATTTTTGAGCACAGCCCGATGGAAAATCCTCACGAATGAGAATCTGCATCTCCGATTTACCCAAAAATGAGAATCCCGCCCTCATCCCCCGCGATCGCCCGCCCGTACAAGCGCAGGCGGACTATAAGGATGAATCACTTAAGGTTCACCCCCCCCTTCGGGTCTGTTCGGCAAGTGGAAAGTGCATAGTGGGGGTGCGGACGAAATCCTGGACTTAACGGTCAGGAGGTAGTCCATGCATTTGTATGAGGATCGGATGAAAGCAGTGAGACTCTACATCAAGTATGACTTCAGCGCTGCTGATACTGTCCGGGAGCTAGGATACCCAAATCGCAGAATGCTAGTGCGATGGTACAAGGAGTACCAGGAGACAGGCGAATTGCGCGGGCAGTACTCGAGACAACCCCGGCACACCCCTGAACAGATGCAAGCTGCTGTGGACTACTATCTGGATCACGGACGCAGCATCAGCCGAACGGTTAGGACCGTAGGGTATCCATCTAGAGCGACGCTGAGGGGGTGGATTGATCAACTGGCCCCCGGGAAACGAAAGATCAGAATACGGCGTAGTGCTGGGGTGCATTTTTCCAAAGAGCAGAAGAGAAGCGCAGTGATTGAACTGTGCGCCAGGGAAGGAGCCGCCGCCTCCGTTGCTGAACAGCTTGGTGCCAGTAGGAACAGCCTATACAAATGGAAGACGGAACTACTCGGAGAGAAGGACGGAGGGGGCATGGGAGAATCGCCTGAACGAACGATGCCCAAAGATCGGGATGCTCTGTTAGCAGAAATCGAATCCCTAGATAAACAGATATATCGAAGGCAGCTGGAACTAGACATACTCAATGAGGCGGTGGAGATAGTAAAAAAGGACCGGAGCATCGATCCCCGAAAGCGCTGTTTGCCACGGTCGCAATCCCGAACGGCTCATACTCAAACCTCGCTGCAAGCTGCCCCGCGGCGTCCGTGATGGTCCTCACCGAGCCCACCGCATCCGTATGTAGGAAGTAGGTCCGAGCAGGATCCGACCCCTGCCGCACCACCTTGGCCATGTACTTCCCGTTCAGCACGAGATAACACGTGACGGTCATATCCTACTCCAGCACTGGCGGAGGTGGGGGTGGCGGAGGCGGCGTCTGTGGATCCACGGGTATTGGACCAATCGGATCATCGACTATTATGACGCCAGAAGCTGCGTCCGCCCAGCGAGTCGTACCGGGTGTGTGCAAGGATATGCGAATCGTTGGCGGCATCCTTCCATTCCGCGAGGACGAATCGTCCGAGCCCGTCGTAGGTCTCGATGGCCCGGTGGCCTAGCTCATCGATGGTCTCGACCTGGCGCAGCAGATCATGATACACCCTAGTCCGCTCCGGAGCCTGTCCGCCTTGATGCTGAGGAGATGGACTTGGCGCAAATGAACATGTAGTCTCCCTCGGATAAGCCACTTGGTGAGCGAGTAATGGAACGATGGAGGGCATGGACTATTGCGATAGTGGCCAAATTCTGAATTTAGGATGATGATTTGACCTTTCGCCTGTGGATTCCTTCATGTTGGCCACAGCGTAACAGGCGGGCCAGCGTGGACGAGCTGGACCCGTTGAGAAGAACGCCGGGGCCCCAAGGGGACCCCGGCGTTCCAGCTATCTACGCGATACTCCGTTTGCACTGGAAGAATCTCGATTGGGTAAGAGCCAGCGCAACGCGGCTGCGCTACTTGGATCCCGAGCCGATCAGCACTGCGATCAGCGCAGCAGCAGCGGCCAATCCGATCCAGAGCCCTGCTGAACCGCCCTTAGCAGCGGCGGCGTCCGCTTCGGCCTTCAGCCCCTCAAGCCTGCCTACTCGACCTTCCAGCTCTTCGATACGGGATTGCAGCTTGATCTCACGTGCCTCTGCTTCCCATCTCTCGGCCACAAGGTCATCGGCGAACCTCTTCTTCAGTTCGTCCACACTGCCTTGCATCATCCGTTCCATGCTAGCGAGGCGCTCATCGATGGAGGCTATTCTGGTGTTGATGCTCTGAATCGATGCCTGCGCCTCGGAAAGCGAGAGTGATGTGCGGTTAAGCGAATCGCGGGTCTTCCCAAGGAGATCAGCTGCGTCGCGGATCAGCATTGCGTTCTCGATCACCTTGGCGCTGGTCTTCAATGCCTCCGCTTCGTTCTTCACGATCCTATCGGTGATGGACTTGGCGGTCTGGTCTAGGGACGCGGACAGCTCCGACAGCGCTGCACGCTGCTCAGAGTAATCCTTGCTAGTCCTGTCCGACATAGCTGCCAGGTCCGCTTCCACGCGAGCCGTGTAGGCGCGAAGGTCCTCGATGCTCTTGCGAATGGAGACGAGGTCGGCGTTAACCGCATCGATGCGCACGCTCTCCGCCTGCAGCGTGGAGATGATTGCAGCATCTGCCAGCGCCGCCTTCTGGTCGAGGTCTGCCATCTTGGTTCCTGCAGAAGCCAAATCCTCGCGCAGCTTCTTCATCTCATCGAGGCGCGCCTGCTCCTCAAGGCCGATCCTTGACGCCAGAGAATCGGATGTGGCTGCAAGGGCCTTCGATCCTTCAGAAGCAACTGCGCCCATCTCGGCCCGAAGTGCACTGGCCATGGAAGCTGCCTCCGAGGCTAGCCTTGCGTCTCCGGCTTCTCTCGCCTGGCGCTCCGCGTTGGTGGAATCTGCGATCTTCGCAGACAGATCCCCTGTGGAGGCGGTGATCGCCTCGTACAGCTCCCCATCCCGCTTCGCGAGGGCTTCGTATTTGCTGTCCAAACTGAGGCCTAGAGCAGCGATTTCGGCGCCAATCTTCGAAGCCAATGCTCCATCCTCCTTGGCACGGGCCTGCTGCTCCGAGCTTACCGCGGCCATCGCGTCGGCAACGGCCTTACCAAGGAGCTCATCGCCTGCTTCACGCGCGAGCTTCTCCGCATCGAGCTGCCCTGCTAGCGCGGCAGAGGCATCGGCTGCTGCCTTCACGTAGGCGTCATACTCGGCCCGGAATCCCGAGAGAGACAGCGAGAGCCTGTCATCCGCCACGCCGCGCTCGGTTCTCTCTGAGTCGATCGCCGCTGAAAGCGATGCAGCGGTTGAGCTCTTCAGCTCTTCCTGCCCCCGACTGAAGCTCGACGCCCATTGTGCCAGTGCATCCTCACGCGCCCTGCGCTCAGCTCCGAGCGCGGTGGTGTAATCGGCGACTGCTTTCGAAATCGCGGCGGATAGCGCCGCGTCGCGATCATCGAGTTCCTTCGTCATGGCGCTCATCGATAGACTGAGCCCCTTGGCGAGCTCATCATCCTTGGCCATCAGGGCGAGGCGGAGCCCGCCTAGGTCCAGCGAGAGCTTCTCGTCTCCCGATGCGCGGGCACGAGCTTCATCGTTCAGGCCGGCTTCAGCCCCAGCCTGTGCTGAGGCTATGGTGGAAGACAGCTCGGCCTTAGTCGCTGAGAGCTGCCCTCTGAGTTGATCAATGTCTTTCGTACATTCCGCACGTTCTGTAGCCAGCCTGGCCAGGAAGGCAGCGTCGAGAGCCGCATCTGCATCCCCTCTTGCCCTGGTTTCCTCCTGCATGGCCGCCGCAGCCCAAGCCCGCATGGCTTCGATGGACTTCAGTGCCCCATCCAGAGAGAGAGAGAGAGACTCCTGACGGGCCTGGGTGGAAGCGATCTGGGCTGCAGCCGCATCGATCTGGGATTTGTTGGCTACAACCGACTTCGTCATGTTCGTCAGTTCAGCCGTGACCCGCGAATCAAGTTTCAGCCTATCCTGAGCTTCAGCCTTGGCGTCTGCAATAGCAGCAGCGAGCCGCTGGTCAGCCAGGTCCGCAGTCTTCACGATCTCCAGGGACAGCTGCTTTCGCTGATCTTCCAGTTTCACCGATATCTCGGCGTACTGCCGCGCCACCCTGGCGAGGCTGTCATTGGTGATGGCAATGCCGCTCTTCGCGTCGGAGGCTGCCTTCTCTATCTCAGCTAGCCGCGCCTGCATCACCGAAAGCTCGTCGCGGAGATTCGTCGATACCTGCCGAACGATCTCCATGTCCTGATCTGAAAGAGAGGTGCGTCCGGTCTCCGCATCTCGAAGGAACCGCGCAACTACGAAGGCAAGAAGGTACCTGCTTACGGGATCCTCTCCTCTAAACTGGCCGGACTCGTACACTCCCATGTAGCCCTTGTTAACAAGCATTGTGACTGCGTCATATGCCCAGTGATCCTTTGGCACGTCGGTGGGCGCAACCGCAGGCGCCGCGAACGCGGCCGACGCCGCCACGGCAAGGATCAGCACCACGCTTATTGCCGCCGTGCACAGCCGCTTTGGGACCGCTCTCATGGATACCCCTCCTAAGAACCGTTTCATATGCTAACGTGACACCTGCACCACGCAAGGGTCTGGGACAAGCTTCATCTGTGCGCCCGAACTGCTGCTCACAACCACATTCTCCACCACGAGGACTGCGTTTCCGAATCCCTTAGCAATGAAGTAAACCCTAGCGGCGCTTCCCCATGCGTTCATCGGCGCCGACAGCGTTCCTCCAACATCGCTCACCAGCCCCGGCGTGCTCCACGGTTCGCCTTCGGAGAAGCCTCGCACCTCATTGCCGTCAACGAACAGCGACCCGGCAGACACCATTGCGATATCCAGAAGCTTCGGGTCGTATCGCAGATCGAAGCTGATTGACTGAAGATCCGGGAGGTTAGTGACCATCACCTCCACCGTGACCACACTCCCAGCCGCTGCCTGCGATGGAGTCGGGGCAAGCCAGATCTTCGGGAGAAGCTCTGGAACTTGCAGGCGGATGCTGCCTGTCGAGTCCTTCAAGCCCGGCGCCTTCGCTGTCGCGCTGATCGTGTGCGTACCCGGTGCGGGTTCGCCTGAGAGCGTCCACGTTACCTCCTCACTCTCTCTCGCCTCGATGTGCCCTATGAGGAGTTCTCTGGAGTCGCCATTGCCGAGTGAGAAACCACCTATTGAGTCCATAATGACCCGTACCCAGTAGGCAGTGGATCCGCCGGTGTTCTCCACGTGCAGTCGCGCTCGGACCGGCCAGGGGAAACGCCTCTCCCCCTGCACGCGGAGGGGATCCTGGGGGATCATGTAGGCGAGCAGGCTCGGCGGCCCAACCACTTCGATCTCTCTGGATGCACGGTTGGAGTCGGCGTTGCTCGCAGACACCTGCACCACCAGAGATGATCGGCCTACGCCGCCCCAATCGGCTACAACCTGCCACGCTGCCTGTGATACCTGCCCGGGCTCCATGTCGCCAATGGTTCGCGACTGCTTCTGCCCTTCGGCCAGAGTGAACCCGAGAGGGAGCACAATGCTCGTCTCTACGTCGTGAGCAGGCCCTTCTCCAGTATTGTGGATGTATGCGACAGCGAGGAATGAACCTACCCCCGAGGGCGCAAGCCCCACTTCTGCAGGGGAGGTGAGCCCAAGAGCCAGCCTGCCCGGGGCGAGCGTAATGGCGCCCAATCCGTAGTATGTAACGTAATGGCGCACCTCACCTGGCGCCAGGAACGCCGGATCCCAGTACATCGCGGCTGCGGAATCCAGGTCGGCCTCGAGTTCTCGCTTGAAGGGCTTCCCCGCTTCCATCTGAGCATCCCACAGCCTGTCAGCGTAGTTGCCCCAGTTCGAGAAGGACACCCTCGAAGGCGGTGTGAGCTCCCCGCCTATCATCGTCGCCTGTGACGTGATGGAGGGGTCCACAATGGAATCAAAGGCCTGCCAGTAATCGGGGATCTCGGATCCAGACAGGATGGTGTCGGTGATGATCGCCGATTCTCCTGCACGAAGCGGCGCACCGTCATTCGCCCCAAGCATGGTGTCGAGGAGCACGCGCAGTCCGACGCTGCGGGTCATGTTCCCCACATTCTCGACCGTGTAGTGGACACGGGCGGTGTCGGCATACCTTGTCGTGGGGCTCTTGACGAAGGACAATTCCTGGGTGACCAGGATGTCTCCTAGCCGATAGGAGCAAACGATCTTGTCGCCTGAGGCCTTCGGAGCCTCCACCGCCTCTCCATACCTACCGGCCCTGCCGGCCCTGCGGGTGGTCTTGCCGCCGAACACCCAATCCGTATCATCGATCTTCACGGTGGTGTACGAAGTCCATGGCGTCGGTCTGCCATATATGAGCGGCAGCCCATCGTCGCCAGAGTTCCGCGGGTCTCCGCCTGTCGTCTCCACCCCGAATCTGCCCGCCTCGTTTGGGCCGGAGTTCACGATTATCTTGATGAACTGGTTCTGCACTGCAATTGGAGCGGCAGGAGCTTCGCTTGCCGCCGCACAGTGGCTACACGATAGAGAGAGAAACACCATGGCCAGCGCAGTGAACGTCGCCGCCAGCCATGTTCTCCAGGATAACCGCATTGTCGCAGGCACCTCCCCACACATCAACCCTGGGGCTGATAAGAAGCGCGTTCGCTCTTCACCATCACGTCTCCGGTCCAGCCATCATAGCCGACACGCACGTCTAAGTAGTAGGCGTCTGCTCTCCCGGGCGTATTGTCCTCCCTGAATGACCAGCTGTTCACGGCCTTCAGGATGTACGACTCCATTTCCGAATTCGATGGACGCTTCAGGAATACGACCTGATCAACCGAACCGTCGGCTTTCACCCGAATTCGCACTACTGCCTCGCCCTGACCCCTGATGTTAGCCACACTCTTTGGTATCCACACCCCGTGATCCTGCGGCCCGCCAGTGGAAATGATCATCGCGGCGCCCGTAGCATCGCCCGCAGGGTAATCTGGCGAAGGGGGAGCAGGATGAACTGCAGCATCCACCTTCGCGGTTCCTGACCCTGGCGCGTCTCCCGACTTGTCTGACCCCTCTGGGGCCTTGGGCACAGTCGTCACATCTGTGCTCGGCCGCGGTTCCGGTCCCGGCTTAGCTGCCATCTTCGCCTCAGGAGGAGTGGGAGGAGGCGCCACGTAGTTGCTCGATGCGCCTGTGAGCACGTCTGGGATCTGCGGTGTCGGCTCAGGGGTGCGGTCGGGAGGCGGCGTTGCCTGCCTCGGCTCCGATGTTTCCAGAGAAGGCTCGGCAGAAGGCTTCTTAGGCTCTGCGGCCTTTGCTTGCACGGGTTTCGCTGGTTCCGATTTCGGGTCTGGCGCCGTTCGCGGCGCAGTTGCCTTCGGGCCAAGCTTCTCAGCGGGCAGTTCGCGGACGTCCACGCCGTCAGGCACTGCGGCAACGGCCGGCTTGCCTTCAATGGTCGCTATCTCCACCACACCGGGCACGTCCAGCGGGATGTAATCGATCACCGGGGGTTCAGTGTACGGTATGAGAATCAGTATTGCGAGATGGACTGCAACCGATATGAGCAGGCTTCCGAGGTTCCCGCGTCCCTCTCGGCCATCTCTCATTGTCCACCACCGCCAGCCTGCGGTGCGCGCTCCACAGCAAGCGCAAGGTGGGCGCCTCCCGCCTTTCGAATGGCATCGATGGTCTGAATGAGCCGTTCGTATCTGACGGATTTGTCCGCTTTGACGATCACAAGCCGATCAGCTTCCGCCCTCAGCCGGGGAACCAGGATCCGCGTCAGATCCTCGTCTGACAAGATGCGATCGTCGAAGTAGATGCGCCCCTCGGCATCAACCCCGACCACTAGGTGCTGCTCTCTCAGATCCTTTGCAGTGGCGGCTCTGGGGAGCTCGAGTGGCATTCCGGCGGTCTCAGTCCGGAATGTGCCAAACACCATGAAGAACAGGACCAAGTAGAACATGATGTCGATCATCGGCAGGATCTCGACCCGCAGACGGCGCCCCCTGCGGCTGTTCTCGAACATCAGTTGGCCCCCCCGTCCGGCCCGGCGGTGATCGAGATGAGCTCGACCACGCGCCTCTCCATGTCGAGGATTCGATCATCAATCCTAATTGAGAGCCACGTGTACATCGCCATGAGCGGGGCCGCAACGATCAGGCCAGCCGCGGTAGTTATCATCGCCTCTCCGATTCCCCCTGATAGCTGGGCAGGTGTCGTGAGGTTCGCAAAAGCGGAGAGAACCTGGAAGCTCCTTATTAGCCCGGTTACAGTGCCGAGAAGTCCTAGAAGAGGCGCCAAAGTGACAAGCCCATCGAGGATGCTCATTCTCCGCTCCATCGCGGAGATCTCCTCTCTGCCAGTAAGCTCCAGAGAGTCCTTGATGTACTGCCTCGGCTTGCCGTACGCGGCTATTGCCGTGCGGGCCAGAGCTGCCACTGGGCCTCTGGCGGCCTTGGCCGCCTGCATCGCCTCAACGGCCTGCCCCTGCGATAGGTGCGCCTTGACGGTGCGCATCAGGGTTTCTGAATTGGCTGGTATGAACACGAGCTGAATAAGCTTGTCGATGGAGACGGCCAGACCGATCACAGAGCAGAGGATGATCGGGTACATGACCGGTCCACCCATCGATATGTACTTGAGCATGCGAGCGGATCCTCCTTCACCTGCATATACACCTGCGGGGCATTACGGACAGTTGTCCATTCTTCTACGTCATCTGCCGGAATTCCTCTAGATTATCCGAGCAGATCCCGTTGGATCCGGCAAAAAACCAGCGCGGGCGAGCCTTGCCTGACCCACCCGCGCGTGCATGAATAGACGGATCATTGAATGCCTAGGCGCTGCTAAACGTTCCCGCGGCCGGGCTATCCGACCACGGTTGGCTCCAAGACCAGTTCTCCTCTTGCAAATCTGCCGGCATCGAGCATGCTGATGGGGATCGACGTCTTCCCCGTAAGTATAAGCTCTGAAAGGAGCACCCCAACGATGGGAGCAAGCATGAAGCCGTGGCCCGAGAAGCCATTCGCATTGTAGAAGCCGTGAACCGGGGGGCACTCTCCTAGGATCGGCTGGGCATCGGGAGACCGATCATACAGCCCGGCCCACTGCCGCACCACGCGGAGTTCGGCGAGGGGCGGCAGAATCGTCACGAGCTTCCGGGCCATCTCATCCAGGAATTCCACAGAAGAGCGGATATTGAAGCTCTTCGGCTCACCTGGCATCCCAACTCCCATAATGAAGCTGCCGTGAGGTGTTTGCTGGCAGTAGAAGTCGTGATGGAATGAGATCACCATCGGACCCATGCATGCATTCACAGGCTCGGTGATAAGGATCTGATGGCGTTCGCCATACACGGGAAGGTCGATGCCCGCCATGGACGCAATCTCGCCGGATCGAGCTCCGGCGCAGTTCACGACCGTATTGGTGCTGATCCTGCCCTTGTCGGTGACCACCGCCTGAATCCTATCACTTGATGTCTCTATGCCGATCACACTGGTGTGGGTCTGAACCTCAACGCCAAGGCGGCGAGCCGCCTGCACGTAGGCGAATGTGGTATGAAATGGGTTCGCATGCCCGTCTTCCTGACAGAACGTAGCCCCAACAAGCCTGTCGAGGGATAGAAAAGGCACGATGCCCCTGGCCTCTTCGGGTGTCAGCGTTTTCACATCGATGTCGAGGCTCCGTTCAAGCTCGACGTTCTTCTTGAACTGGTTCCACTCGTGGTCGGAGTATGCGACCATGAGGTAACCGCTCTGCCGGAACTCCACACCCGGCCGGTAATCGAGATACTCGTCCATCTTCTCGAAGATCCGAACAGCCTCCCGGGCCAGGATGCAGTTGTGCCTGGTCCCGAACTGCTGCCTCACTCCCGCTCCGCACCTTCCGGTGGATCCTGCGGCGGGAGTCGCCTTCTCGATCAGGACCACGTTCTTGCAGCCCGCACGGGCGAGCTCGAAGGCGACTGAGGCGCCTACCACGCCGGCGCCGATCACTACAACATCAGCGCTGTTCCTACTCATCGCCTTCGCCTTCCTCTCCCTTGGCGATAGTCGATATCATGACCGGCCTTGACGGCGGCCTGAACGTGGGCATCTCAACATCTTCGATTTTCACTCCTAGAGCATTCGCGAGTTCCCTCGCAATCAGCTGCCTACAGGTCCTGCCCTGGCACTGGCCCATTCCAGCGCGGGAGACCCGCTTAATCTCATCAATGCTATGATACCCCTGAGCGATCAGGCGGCGAATCTCCGCCAGCGTAATGTCCTCACAACGGCATATAATGGTGTTCTCATCCGCCCGGTTCGGCGCCTCGCTCATTGCCAGCCCCCCTCGCATACCGTGGCGCAGCTAACGCCGTCGCATATCTTCTGCCCCGTGGGGCCGGAGCGTATCGCTGCAAGGTCCGCTTTCAGCTGCGCGAGGCGTTCGACGCTGCCGGAGCGCTCGAAGCCAAGGGATTTGGCCGCACATATTCCCGCGATCTCTCCACTGATCATCGCAGAGCTTGCTTCCTCCACCCCGCCCGCGTCCCCTGCCACGTACACCGCTGGGTTTGATGTGCGCATATTCCCGTCGCGAACAGGAACGTGGCCGCCCAGAACTGGGACGTACCTCATCTGGCAGTCGGTTTGCCACAGAAGATCCACCAAGGGAGTGAGGCCGACAGCGAGACATATCACATCGCACTTGACCTCACGTTCGGCGCCTGGCACGGGCAGCCAACGGCTATCGAGCTCCACCGTGACAGCGCCGCGCACGCAATCATCGCCTAGCGCTTTGACCACGGTGTGAGATGTCATTATCGGCACGCCGGCTCTTCTGAGCTTGGACGCGTGAACCAGGTATCCGCCGATACACGGCGCCGCTTCCAACACTGCCACAACATTCACATGGGCCTGAAGCAGCTGGTAACTGACGATCAGGCCGATGTTGCCGGCGCCGATCATCAGCACCCGATCCCCAGGGACGACGCCGTATACGTTCATGAGGGTCTGGACTGCGCCTGCTCCGTACACACCTGGAATATCGTTGTTCTCGAAGGCCAGGGATTTCTCAGCTGCTCCAGTGGCGAGTATGAGCCGCTTCGGCTTCACCTTCACGAATTGCCTGTCGTTCTCGATAGTGAGCACACCGGAGTCGTAGTAGCCGGAGGCGTTGGCGCCCCACATGGTCTCTACGTTCGGGTGGTGCGCGAGCTTATCGGCGAATATGCCAGGGATCCTAATCCCGCGCGTTCCTGCGAACTGCCTCTCCGAACCGAAGAACTTGTGGGTCTGCTTGACCAGCTGACCTCCAGGGACGTCGCTAGAGTCGATCACCAGCGTTTTCGCACCAGCGTCGGCACAGGCCAACGCGGCTGCAAGCCCCGCTGGGCCAGCGCCTACTACGGCGATATCGTACTCTCTCAACTAGGTCACCGTCCTCCCAGCCGTTCAACTGCCTAATCGACCGGCAGCTTGCCATGGCCCGTTTGTGTCTCGACCACCATACCTTCCCTCAACGGCTCAGTGCACACCCTAACATTCGGCACACCATTCACAGTCATCAAGCAAGACGAGCAGTTCCCGATGGCACAAAAGAACCCCCTCGCACGTCCCAGACCCGGACTGCGGCGGAGGACTCTCACTCCGGCAGCGTGGAGAGCGGCGGCTATAGGCTCTCCATCGGCTCCGGACATCTCCTTTCCGTCGAAAGTGAACCTCACTTCCTCGCCTGGCGGAAAGCTGAGTATTGGGTGTTCCTTAATTCGCACTGTCTTTGGCCACAGACCGCCGGGGTCGGCGGCCTGAGTCCTCCCTCCCCCGTTCGAGATGGCAATCCACTTATGACTTCAACAAACCTCGATTAAGTCCTTCCAATCGCGGAATGAGCGTGAGCATCTCACGAGCGTGGGCCAGCGTAAGGTCTGATGGATTCTCACCCCCAAGCATTCTGGCTGTCTCAGCTACTCGCTCTTCAGGGTCGAGCTGCATCAGCCTGACCTCGGTCCGTCCGCCTGTCTCGGCCTTCTCCACTTTGAAATGGATTCCCGCCACTGCTGCAATCTGGGGCAGATGCGTGACTGCCAGCACCTGTCGGACTGATCCTATGGCTGCAAGCCTAGCTGCAACTGCCATGGAGGCCTCTCCTCCGATGCCCTGATCCACCTCGTCAAAGACCATGGTGGGCATGGCATCAGCCTCCGCCAGCACCGACTTTATGGCCAGCATCACCCTGGACATCTCCCCTCCGCTTGCAATCTTCGCGAGCGGCCTAGGATCCTCTCCACGGTTCGCTGAGAACATGAACTCCACGTCATCGATGCCGTCAGGCCCTGCACAGCACTGCGCTCCATTCAGGAGCAGTGGAGATCCGGCATTGTTGCCACGCATCGCCACGCGGAAAACCGCACTGGGCATGGAAAGCCCCGTAAGCTCAAGGGAGACGTCCCGCTCCAGTTGCACCGCCGCTGTCGCCCTCAGGCGCGATAGTTTCTCAGCGGCCACGCCTAGCTTCACCGCGATATCCTCGACTGCCGCCTCCAGTTCAAAGGCACGCTCATCAGCAGTGGAGATGCCGGCCAGCTCGGCGCGAGCCGACGCGCCGTACTCCATAACATCTGCGAGGGAGTCGCCATACTTCCTCTTCAGCCTGGCGATTGCTGCAAGCCTTTCCTCGACTTCGCACAGGCGATCAGGGCTGAAGTCCACCGAATCCCGATAGGACCTCATGGCGCGGCCAGCATCTGCCGCCAGTTCGCACATGTTGGCCACGGCGTCGCGGGCCGATGCGAGAGAAGGATCAATCCTGGCAGCGTAGTCCAGTTCAGAGAGTGCGTCGCCCAGCATATCTGCGGCAGCGTTCGAATCAGGGCTTGAGGACTCATACACCAGTTCATATGCGCGATCAACAGCCTGGCGCAGTTTCTCCGCGTTGGCCAGAACGGTCCGCTCCGCGGCCAGGATACAGTCCTCGCCTGGCTGTAGCCTTGCGGCCTCGATCTCTCCGGCCTGGAACGAAAGGATGTCGGCTCGTTGCGCTCTCTCCCTCGCCAGAGCGCGAAGCGCCATGAGTTCACCCTCGCGCGCCCTCCACTCATCGTAGAGGCTCCGATATTGCCTCAGTGCCTCCCGGAGTTCGGCGCCTCCGAATGAATCGAGAAGCGCCCGGTGGCGCCGGGGCACAACCAGGGATTGGTAATCTTGCTGCCCGTAAATGTCGACCAATTGCTCTCCGATACCTGCGAGGGCAGTTTGCGTCACAATTCTGCCATTCACCCGACACCTTGACCGGCCCTGCCGTGAGACCTCTCTGAAGACAACCATGGTTCCATCCGGCTCAGGCTCTATGCCCTGCTCTGCAAGGGCATTCTCCACGCCCGAGAGGCCAGATACATCGAATACCGCCTCCACAGTAGCCGACTCCTCGCCTACACGCACCGAATCGGCTGAGGCCCGTCCACCTAAAGCCAGGCCAAGACAGTCGATGACCAGTGACTTGCCCGCGCCAGTTTCACCCGTAAGCACGTTGAATCCATGCCCGAGCTTCACCCGCATGCGGTCGATGAGGGCGTAGTTTGCCACTTCCATTTCGATCAGCATAGCGCCGCCCCCTAGGGTTGCTTGCGGAACCTGTTGAGCCTCGACATTATATCTGGCGCGGCCTCCACCGGTTTGATCACCAGGATGATGGTATCGTCGCCTGCGAGGGTGCCAACTATCTGCGCCCACTCCAAGTCGTCAATGATCGCAGCGACAGCCTGAGCTGCGCCCTCCACCGTTTTCACTACGACCAGATTGAGGCTGTCCTCGATGTTGACTACAACATCGCGGAACATCCGCTCGATCCTGCGGTTGATGTCCTCCACGTTTCGCTCAGCCGGGATCGAGTAGCGATAGGTGCCGTTTCCCACCGGGACCTTGATGAGCCTGAGTTCCTTAATATCCCTGGATACCGTGGCCTGGGTCACCGCTATGCCATCCTGTGCCAGCTCAGCCGCGAGTTCTTCTTGAGTTTGGATGACCCTATTTCGAACGATGTCAAGGATACGCTGGTGTCGCCTTGCTTTCACATACGACCCTCCCGGCTGTCTGGGCACCCTAGAGACGGTCCTGTTTGAGCCGTTCCCTCAAGATGCCGTAGAAGTTCTTGGCCCTAGTCCTAATGAAACGCGTCACCTCTGGCGCTCTTCCAACAACAATCTCGTCTTCCGACTCGAGCCTGAATCCCACCTGCCCATCCACAGTGACCGCCACCTCGTCATGCGTCGGCTCCACTACGACCCGAACCTGATCGGTGGCTGCGATAACGAGCGAACGCGAGAACAGGGTGTGAGGGCATATGGGTGTTACAAGGAGAACATCGATGCTTGGGTTGATAAGCGGACCGCCCGCGGAAAGAGAATACGCAGTTGAGCCTGTTGGGCTGGACACAATGACCCCGTCTGCCGGAAAAGTGACAAAGAACTCGTCGTTTACGTAGATATCCAATTTGACCATCCGAGAGAAGGCGCCCTTGCTGATGACTATGTCGTTCAACCCAGTGAATCTCGCGATATCGCGCCCGGCGCGCATCACAGTAGCCTCTACCATCATCCTTTCCTCGACTCGGTAGTCGCCGCTGACCAGCGCCTCCAATGCAGGTTCGATGCTATCGGGCTCCACCTCAGTGAGAAACCCAAGGTTCCCCATGTTCACGCCGAGTATGGGAATGCGACGATCCGCTGCCCTGCGGGCGACGGAAAGAAGCGTGCCGTCCCCGCCCAGCACTATCACACAGTCAATCCCATCAGGCAGAGGGCCTTCCCATCCTGAATCGGTCACCGTGTCGATTCCAGACCGGTTCATCCACTCTTCTACCTTGGCAGCAATCCTCGTTGCTTCAGGCTTGGTCCTTTGGACCACTATTCCGGCCTTGTTCGTCGCAATCCCTCCCTTCCCGCGTGTTGAGGGATTCATGGGCAACGGCCACGCATTCGGCAACCACCGAGCGACAATCATCGCCGATCCCCGGTTTCGACGCTGGAAACGCAGATTCTTCACGCCTGGCGCTGCCCTTGCTCAGATGCATCAGGAACTCGATGTTGCCCTGAGGACCCTTGATTGGCGAAGCTGTGAATCCCATCACATGGAACCCCGCCTCCACGGCGTACCCGTACACCGCATTCAGAACCTCCTCGTGAACCTGGGCAGACCGCACCACCCCGTGCTTGCCCACCTGCTCCCGGCCAGCCTCGAATTGCGGCTTCACCAGACACACTGCCGTGCAGTCCGGCACAGTCACCAGGTACAGAGCCGGAAGTATCCTGGATAGCGAGATGAAAGAGACGTCTGCGGTCGCGAAATCAGGCCTCGGATCGAACATCCTGGGAGACAGACTGCGCCCGTTCGTCCTATCGAGCACAACTACTCGGGGATCCTGCCTGAGTTCCCAGGCAAGCTGACCGTAGCCCACATCGACGCAGTACACGCGGGCGGCCCCACGTTTGAGAAGGACATCGGTGAATCCTCCGGTCGATGCGCCGACATCAACTGCTGTGACTCCATCAACATCGATACGAAAGACATCGAGAGCGTGCGCCAGCTTCTCGCCTCCGCGGGACGCATACCTCGGACCGCCTTCTATCATGATTTCCGCATCGCACCTGACCATGGCGCCGGGCTTGTCTTCTCGAAGCCCATCAACGCGCACATTCCCAGCGAGAATCTCGCGCCTGCCTGCTTCACGACTCTCGGAGAGCCCTCTATCGATGATCAGCTGCTCAAGCTTGGCCTTGTGAGGCCGGTCACTTTGGCGAGGCATATGAACCACCTGCGGCCGCCATGGCCGCCCTCGATTGCACCATGGCCTCGGCCACTGAGGCAATCCCACGTGCATCGAGGCCAAGAGAAGCAAGAATCGAATCCCGGGATCCGTGTTCCACGAATCTATCAGGCAGCCCCATCGTTGATACCTGAAGGCCGGCGATATCCTCTGCCGCCAGGGCCTCAAGTACGCCGGAGCCGTAACCACCCATCGCACATCCGTCCTCACATGTGATTATCGCCCGCGTGAGCCTGGCGAATCTCACAAGCATATCGGAATCGATTGGCTTTGCGAACCGAGCATTCACCACTGCACAGTTTACGCCGTGCATCGATAGAATCCTGCTTGCCTCGAGAGCTTGCCACACCATCGGGCCGAGAGCAAACACTGCACAATCGGCGCCTTCCCGAAGGACCTCTGCCCTGCCTATGCCCATCGCCGACAGAGGGTAATTCACTTCAAGCCCTCTGCCAGGAGAGCGCGGATACCTGATGGCGCAGGGACCCGGCAGTGCAAGCCCTGTGTGGAGCATGGCAGCAAGCTCCTGCTCATCCTTTGGGGCCATCACAACCATCCCCGGGATGCTTCGCAGGAAGGCCACATCGAACGCGCCCTGGTGCGTGTAGCCGTCCTCGCCGACTACGCCCGCGCGGTCCACTGCGAACAGGACCGGGAGCTTCTGCAGAGCGACGTCGTGGATTATCTGATCGTAGGCCCGTTGGAGAAACGTTGAGTATATCGCAACCACCGGACGCAGCCCGGATGCCGCCAGCCCCGCAGCGAACGTGACTGCGTGCTCCTCCGCTATTCCAACATCGTGAAAGCGTTTGGGGTACGTGCGGGCGAAATCTCGAAGGCCGGTCCCATCGGTCATGGCCGCAGTTATGCCGATGATCCGCTGGTCCCGATCTGCGGCGCGGACCATGGCTTCTCCGAAGTGAGATGTGAAGGACCGCACTGGCTCGATGCGCTGTTCACCTGTGGCCACGACGAACGGCCCGGTTCCATGAAACCTTGATGGATTGGCCTCTGCCGGAGCGTATCCCTTTCCTTTGACGGTAATGGCGTGGATCAGGACTGGACCCCGCGCCTGCTTTGCATCTTCGATCGCACGCCGTACTGCCTTCACATTGTGCCCGTCTATCGGTCCTATGTACATGAAGCCTAGCTCTTCGAAGAACATGCCACTCAAGACAAGCTGTTTGACGCTCTGTTTCACCGCATGCGCTGAGCGGCTGAGAATCGGGCCTATCAAAGGGATGCTGAGCAGGGCCTGCTCAAGCCCTGATTTAAGCCTGCGGATCTTCGGGTTAGCCCGCAGTGAACCCAGGTAACTGGCGAGACCGCCTACGCTTTTGGATATTGACATTTCGTTGTCGTTCAAGACGACAATCAGATCGGTTCCGGCATGGCCGGCGTGATTCATCGCCTCTAAGGCCATCCCTCCGCCCAGGGCGCCGTCGCCGATCACTGCCAGCACAGTGTAGTTCTCGCCTGCCAGGTCCCGTGCGATGGCCATTCCGAGGGCGGCGGATATGGATGTGCTGGAATGGCCGGTCCCGAAGGGATCGTAGATGCTCTCGTCACGCCTTGGGAAGCCGCTGATCCCGCCCTCCTGCCTTATGGAAGAGAATGCTTCTCTCCTTCCGGTGAGAAGCTTGTGCACATATGATTGGTGCCCAACATCCCAGATGATCTTGTCGCGAGGGGCGTCGAGCGCCATATGTATCGCCAAAGTGAGTTCCACAACGCCAAGGCTCGGGGCGAGATGCCCCCCAGTATTCGACAGAGTGTCAACCATGTGCGCCCGTAGCTCTGCGGCGAGCTGGCGGGTCTCGAAATCGGTGAGCCCTTTGAGATCCGCGGGCTCGTCTACGCGCTCAAGGATACCGCTCATCGGCAGCGCATCGCTCCTCGCTGTACTCGTGTTCCCGTGGTTTCTGCTAGTGCCCATTTTTCTGTCGGCGCTTGTTCTTGCTCTTGCCACGCCCATCGCGACCAATGATGGAGTTGAACGTGGCCGCCACCCGACCAACCTGCAGGATTACCCCATCGGCCGATTCGATGGCAAACCGCTTCCCCGCAGCCTTTCCTGCAACCGTGAGAGCGGAGATGATGGCCACCGCCAGCGTAGGCAGGACTCTGGCCGCAAGGATGCGCGTGTGCATATCCGCTCCCCCAGTAGCTGCCACTGAGAAGCGAAGGACGATGGTGGCCCCAACGGCGCCGCTCACCGTCCCACATATGTCGCCCACGAAATCGTTACAGAAGCTCGCCACCGCAGGTGCGTTTCGTACAAGCGCTAGAGCCTCCGTGGCGCCGTGCACCCTGTTCGCTGCCATGGCGTTCATCGGGGCCTCACTTGCGGCAGTGGCGGCAGTCCCGACTATGTCGAAGAGAATCCCCGCGCCAATGATAGCGATCAGAACACCGACGGAAAACCAGAGGCTCATGAACTCGGCGACCGCCCCGGATCCGGAACTCATGGCCGCCGACAGGACGAACGTCCACAGCCCGACGGCTAGGATGCGTCCAAACCCTTGTGACAAGTGATCGTCACCTCATTGAAGGAACGGAAAAGATGATAGCTGATAGGTGGCAACACCCTGAGTAAATATTGTGACTTGAGGTCCAGTAGGTTTTCCCGTCTGTACACCCTGCCGTCGCCGGCGGGCGGTTTCCCTTTACGACAGGCGCTCCTCGTCGCCGAGAGAGCCACTGGATCGCCACTTAGTGCACACTGTAATCCTCAGGGTGTCCTTGATCTGAGACAGCCTAGGGGTTTTCCCCAGCGGTCCGAGCAATTCCTTAGCCTCTTTTGCAGGCGGGCTTTCAGGCAGCAAACGGTCCGTCTCCCTGGCCGGGGATACAGGGACCTGATACCCACCATCCTGCACGTCCACTCAAGGCAGGCTACGCTGCACCCAACACAAATCGGCCCCAACAGCCAGTACCGAATGCAGGTTACCCCCAAGCCGTAGTATACCCACGAACTTGGGCCTCCACGGAAGCAGGGTCCACGCCCGCATGCCATTGCGGATCGCCCTACATCCTTAACCCCCAGCACCAGCCCCCAACTGGGCGTCGAAAGCCAGCACAAGGGACTTCATCGATGTGCCCATCGGCGGTGTTTTAGCCCCGCCCTCAGGAACGCCTACTCCGACTAGGATACTGCGCCACCTATCAAGTTCACAAAAGATCATACCACAGAAGCTGGCATTATTCAATTACCGAGCGGCCTGGCGCCTGCCTGTTATCCTGTGGCCCGTGTATCAGCGCCCAAGCAGATACCAGGCGGTCACGGCGCCCAGAATCGCGCCTGCAACTACCTCAAGAGGCGTGTGCCCTAGGAGCTCACGCAGCTTGCCGAAGGGTACATGCCCCTCGTCAAACATGGCGTCAACCAGCTGGTTTAGGACCCTAGCCTGCTTGCCTGCTGCTCGTCGCACACCCGCCGCATCGTACATCACCACCATGGCGAATACGAGCGCCATTGCGAACCCGGGCGAGTTCCAGCCTTCAGTTATGCCGATGCTTATGGCGAGGCCAGTCACAAAGGCCGAGTGGGAGCTTGGCATTCCGCCAGGCCCCACCAACTTCGACCAGTCCAGCCTGTGGCCCCGCCGGATGCTGGTGAGCACCTTCAGGGCTTGTGCAATTGCCCACGCGGCCAAAGCTGCCCATAGATGGCGGTTGGCAAGTACTCCTGTGGTTACCGAAAACACTCTCACATCACCGTCTGTTGCATAATACGAGGTCAACCAGGTACAACATGCGATCCCCCGGCTCTCCGAAACCCGTGGCCGCATCGCGAGCTGAACCTGCAAGGCAGCCAAGCCGTGCAGCGGCCGCGTCCTTGCCCCACACCGAAACCGACGTTAGCCGGCCGGCCTCTTCATCCTGGGATTCGGCATCCTCGAGATCATCGCGGATCTGAAACGCAAGGCCAAAATCCCGTCCGAAGCGCGCAAGCGCAGATGTGCGCTTCAGGTCAGCATCTCCCGGAGCGAGACCGCCTATGATGCCGCCCATGACTACAGCGCACTGAATCAGCTTGCCCGTCTTCAGGGTCTCCATCTTGGTCATCGTCTTCTCAGCGTCCGCTCCGCAAGAGGGAGGAGGCAGGATATCCAATGCCTGTCCGCCCGCCATGCCCAAGGCGCCTGCCGCCACGGAGAGTTCCCGGACACATGCACACGCACGGTCAGCCCCCACAAGATCGACGAAGCAGGGGTCGCTGAGAACCTGAAACGCCAGCGTGAGCAGAGCATCTCCTGCCAGGAGGCCAAGCGCCTCTCCGAATGCCCTGTGGCAGGATGGCGCGCCGCGCCTGAAGTCATCGTCATCCATGCACGGCATGTCATCATGAACAAGGGAGTAGCAGTGAACAAGCTCCACTGCTGCCGCAGGCCAGGCAGCAGCGTTCGCTCCTAGGCGGCTCAGGGAGTCTGGGTTCACGCTGATTCTGCGCTCCGCCCCAGTCGCAAGCGGGGCTACGCCGCGGACAGCCTCGCTCGCAGCATACACAAGCGCGGGGCGGAGCCGCTTTCCCCCTGGGAACACGGAATACCTCATCGCCGAGTGGAGCCCTGACGATAGCGGCCCCTGTGAGGGAATCACTGGAGGCAGGGCCCGGTCGAGCGCAGAGTTGACTTCCGCTGTCACCTGGGACAACCAACTATCGCCCTTCACTCGCCGTCCTCCTCAGAGAGCATGTCGAGGTCATGCGCCGCTGTGATCTCGGTCGTTCCATCTTCCGATTCCAGGAGCACCTGCAGCTTTCCTGACGCCTCATCTAGGACTGCATTGCACTCCCTCGCGAGTTCCGCCCCTTCTGAAAACAGCTTCAGGGCGTCATCAAGAGGAAGATCGCCTCGATCAAGATCTGCAACTATCTTTTCCAGCCGCGTCAAGGCATCTTCAAACCTTGCCTTCTTCTTCGCACCCATGATGACTGCTCCTCACTTACTCCACTGTGCCTACTCTGCTTCCGCCAGCTGACCATCATGGACTTCGCGCACAACGCATCCCAGGCCTCCGCGGCCCAACTGAACCAGGACTCCGTCTCCAACTCCCACCGCTCTCACATCCCGGAGGATGGTCCCATCAGTCAGTCGGCACACGGAATACCCGCGATTCAGCACGGCCATGGGGTCCATGGCATCGAGCCTTCCAGAGAGGGCATTGAGCCTTTCCCGGCTTGAACTCAGCCTAGACTGAATCTTGTGCACAAGCCATCGACCGAGATCATCCACATGCTGGCGCCTCTGATCCACCATGCTTCGGATTTCCCGCCTCAGCCTGCTGCTCGCCAGCTCTACACGTTTCGCGTAGGCGATTGCGTCTGGAGCGACCATCTCTGCGGCTGCGGACGGGGTTGGCGCCCGAAGGTCAGCCGCGAAATCCGCGATGGTGAAGTCGGTCTCGTGGCCAACTGCTGACACAACCGGGATCCGCGATGCGCGAATGGCTCTGGCGACACGCTCATCGTTGAAAGCCCACAGATCCTCTACAGATCCCCCACCGCGCCCGACTATGAGCACGTCAGGTCTGTCCGCCGCGTTCACCTTGTTCGCAAGGCGAATCGCCGCCTCTATGTTCTCAGGCGCCTGCTCACCCTGGACAAGAGAGGGGATCACCAGGATGTCCATCCCTGGCCATCTCCTGCGAGACACCTTGATGATATCCCTCAGGGCCGCTCCTGTGAGCGATGTGACCACACCTATGCACCGGGGGAATGTGGGAATCGCACGCTTTGACGCCTCGTCGAACAGGCCTTCAGCCGCGAGCCTCTCCTTGATCTGAAGGTACTGCAGGTAAAGCCCGCCTAGGCCAAAGGGTTCCATCACGTCGACGTAGAGCTGGTACTCCCCTGCCTGCTCATAGAGGCCGATGTGACCGTGGGCCATCACTTCCATCCCATTGCCGGGACGGAAGCGGAGGCGTGCGTTTGCAGCGCGGAACATCACCGTTCGCAGGCGGGATCCAGCATCTTTCATGGTGAAGTACATGTGCCCTGACGTATGATGCGTGAAGTTGGATATCTCGCCCTCAACCCACACATCATCGAGAACAGGGTCGCTTCCGATGGCATTGGCCACACGCCTTGTGACTTCGGATACAGTCATGGCAGCGTCATTGGCATGCATAAAAGTGACGCACCTCCTGCCCGAGCAGGGCCGCCCCCACCGCGTTATCGCCTGAGTATGCAGGTTCCGCGAACCGCACCTGCGCCCCTGGGACGAGCGAGCCGATGCTCGTCGTCATAATCTCTCTCACGATCGAATTGGAGGCCACTCCTCCCGCGGCGAGCACGCAGTTGGCCCCTGTATGCATAAGCCCGGCCGCGCACAGTGAGGACATCGACCGGCCGATGCAGTCGAACACGGCCAAGGCAATATCTTCAGTTCGCGCGCCAGCCTGAACAGAGCGGAGCGCCGCGGAACACGGGCCGGAGAAGCTCACTGAGAGCCCGCGAACAGCAACAGGCAGCCTGAGCGCACCGCCGGGGCAACCGCGAGCCATCGCTTCCAGGCCAGGCCCTGCCGGGAACGGAATCCCCAAGGCCACACCTACCCTGTCAACGAATTGCCCGGCGTTGAGATCCTCGGTTCCACCGATGAGATCGGACTCAAACACTCCGTGAACCGAAAGGAGCTCAGTGGTTCCGCCGGAAAGGTGAAGAGCAAGAAAGCCGCCGTTCTGGTCCATTCCGGCGGACCATGATGCGGCGGCAATGTGCCCTTCCTGGTGGGATACCTCAACGCATCGCGCAGACAACGCCGAGGCGATCGAGCGGCCATACCCCGCCGATGCCATGAATACGGGCATGTATGAGCCCTCTGCCCTGCGAGGCCAGGCGCTCGCCGCTACATTGGATACCTCGAACCCGCCTTCGCGTGCTGCGCCGAATGCCTCCCCGATCAGGGCCGGAAGGTTCCTCACATGCTGGAAAAGCGCATCTGACTGCCGAAGCCCGCAAGCCCCATCGGGCACCCTGAGCGGAATCCTACCATCGAAAACCAGATCATCGCCTGACACAAGCGCGACCGAAGTCGTGTAGCAACTCGTGTCAAGCCCGAGGCTCGCCTGCATCGCCGCCTCCATCACCGCTCCGCGCGTCGCTTTCGCCACCCGAACCACCCTTGATCATCTCAGCGAGGCTTCCGAGGATGCCATTCACGAACCTCGATGACTCGGCGCTGCCATAGAGCCTGGCGATCTCCACCGCCTCATCGATGGAGGCAGCCACAGGCGCGTCATGGAGATACAACATCTCGAAGACGGCGATACGCATCACATTCCGATCGGTCGGCGACATCCGGTCCACGGCCCAATCTCGGGCGAGTCGCGCAATGACATCATCGATCTCTTTGAGCTTCGACACCACTCCGAACACAAGCGTCTTGGCAAATAGCTGGGCACGCTCAGGCAGGTCAAGATCTGGCGAGCCCGCCACCGCGAACTCGCAAGCCTGTTCAGGTGAGGATCCGGATATGTCCATCTGATAAAGAGCCCTCATAGCGGCCTCGCGGGCCCTGCGCCTATCAGTGCGCATGCCAATACCACTCCTGTCAGTCGCGCGGCCTGCCAAACCGCCGAGCCAAATCATCTTTCACATCGTCGTTGACATCTATGTACCTGCCTATCATGAAGCCGAGAGCTACGAAAAACAGAAAGGCCAAGGCCCTCCAGAAACCAGCCACGATCACCAGCAGGCCGAAAACCGCTCCAGCCGCCGCGCCGATAATCGAACCGGCGCGATCCTCAGGAATGTTCCAGTGGTTGCTCCCGAACCCAGGCATACGGGTCACCTCTCCGCGAGCCGCCCCTACACTCGGGGCCTGTTGTGATCGGATGCCACTCCCCGCACTACTGTGTGGACCGATCTCACAGGCACTCCGACGGCGGCGTTAATGGCGTCGGCAAGCTGCTTCTCCAGTTGCTCGCATACCTCGGTAATGCTGACGTCAGGATATACTTGCACCCTGGAGAATACCCTGATTCCTTCGTTATCGCCATCTGCAGTTGCTTCAACATCGCGTATGCCTCTGACCTGCCGAGCCGTTCTGCGTGCAATGGTCTCAATGGCCGCCATGGATACGCGGACCTCACCGAGGTCGGTGCTCACCACGATGTCGCGCTCACCCCTGTCGGACTTCAGCGCCAGCATCACCACGTAGAGCATCACTAAAACGACGAGAATCGACGCAAGGACCGTGATGACCCGGTTGGAAGTGAGCGCATCATAGAAGGCGATGGCGAAATCATTGGGAAACGATCCGCCGGATCCAGAGGCAAGAATCACTACTGAGAGAAACGCCATTACCGCAACGGAGATGACAAGGACTACTCTGTCAATCGTTTTCAAGCTTCGCCACCTCACCCAATACCCATCTCTGCCTGTGCGGCCACCCATGGCGCCTATCGCACACGCACCTCTCCGGGCGCATCCTTATCTTCAAAGAAAACGCTTGTTACGTGGACATTCACTTCAACCACGTCGAGACCAGTCATAACCTCTATCGCCTGCTTAACGTTCTTCTGCACCTGGGCGCAGATTTCCGGTATCACTGCTCCATACTTGACCACAACAGACAGATCGACTGCGGCTTCCCGCTCGCCCACCTCAACCTTGACGCCGCGGGAAAGGTTCTTCTTGCCCCACAGCTCACTTATTCCGTCGGCGAGCCCGCCGCCCATCCCGGCGATGCCTTCCACTTCAGTCGCCGCTAGGCCCGCGACGACTGCGACAACCTCATTGGTGATCTTAACCGAGCCCAGGCTTGGCCTGTCTTCCAATCCCATTCCACACACCCCCTGGCAGCCGCCAGACGATCATTGGCAGTCAGTGGCGGGCCGCGTAAGTGTATTATAGCAGATGAATTCACCGTATGACGCGATTATCCTTCACCTAGCACACTCTACGATAGTGATCTTCCTAAGTTCCACTCCGGTTGCGCGGGATACGGCATCTCCTATCTGCGTTGCGCCTGCCTCTTCAAGTCTTCCCGACTTCACGACCACACACGCGCCTGCATCCGACAGAGACACGACGGCATCGAGATATCCTTTTGCCCGTATCATGCTCTCAGCCTCGAATTCGCGCCTGGCGCGATCTGCGGTTGCGAGCAATGCTTCGGAGGCCCGCTTTCGAACTCCTGCGTCTGCTCCCGGATTTGACGCAAGCATCTCGATCGTCTCAATCTCCCGGGAGCGGGCGCGCTCCCGCTCGAACTTGTAGTCGTCGAAGAAGCCCGGTTCGAGCGGAGTGACGATGGGAGGATCCACAGGCGCAATTGCCTGATGCTCACTGGTCTCCTCCGCCGCAGGCTGGGCTTCAGACGTCGCCGCCGGCGCACCAGCCATCTTGGTTCTGGCCAGGCCCGCCTTCAACACCGCTCCTGCTATCAGCGAGGCTACTGCCAGCGCCACCAGGGTATATGAACCCCGTGGACACTTCCGATTGGGGACAATCACTCTCGCCGGCATTGCCGAGAGCCTCCTATCTGTCACTTCCTAGTTGTGGCCACGAAAACGCGGTGCGCTGGCATTGCCAGGAGAGTTTCGGCCGCAAGCGACAGCTCTCGCCTTACACGAGGATCTGAAGCTCCCGGGGCCACTACGAGCACGCCCACTACGGCCGGGGCATCCTCCCTCACTAGAATGGGTGACTGACCTCGGCCAGAACCGGGGTCAGCCGCCAGGACAATCTCCCTGGTGATTCGCTTCTCAACGGATTTGCTTCCAGTTCCTGTTTTGTCGGGCTCTTCCGTAGTCCTGTCCTCAGAGATTGTGTTGGCCGCGTACTCTCGGGACGTGCTTCCTCTGAGGGTTATCTCCACACTGACAGTCCCGGCCCCGTCAATTCTAGACAGGATTCCTGCGATCCTTCCCTCCAGATCAGCGCGGTACGCATCCAGAACACGCCCATCGGCGCTCATTCCAGATCCCGATACGGCCTGGCTAGCGGTTGAGGCCGCCACTGCATCATCAGTGAGTCCGAGTCCAGGGGCGTTCGGCCCAGGCGAACTGGTGCTAGTCGAATCCGGCCGCGCGACGGCGCCCGCGATGATCAGTATCACCCCGAGAGCCGCCATGGCTATCATGGACTTGAGCCGCGGGATCTTGGATAAGTCAAATCGAGTCCCCTTGTCCCCGTTCACGAACGACCCCTCCCCGTAATGCTCATCCTGCAATGCCATTCATCTCGCACTGACAAATCTTGCCGGCACTGACAGCGCAGACGCCACGACTGCCGCTACGTCCTGCGCACTCTCGGCGGTTCCTCCGCCGCGCATGTCAATCCGGATCCACTCCAGCTCTCCTCCGCGAGATAGTGATGCCGACACCTTCCATGACGATGCAGCATCGCCGTATTCCCGCAGGAGCGCCTCTGATGCCTGCACTTCGAACAGACGTGCGGCTAACCTCGGGGCGAGGTCTTCGGATGGATCGCGAGTTCCGATGGACTGCGACATGACGGCAGCTCGGGACCTTACGTCCTCCCGGCCAGCCAACGCGGTTTCGGAGGTTCGAGACCATTGGTCGAACGCGAACCCCAGCGTTCCGCCTAATGACACGATGGGGGAGATCACCGCAGCTATCACCGCAATTCCTATGACGATATCGACCAATCGTTTCATGTCCGACCGGGGAACGAGCATCTCAAGGAAGGTCACAAGCAGCACCAGAGAGGCTATTCCCTTCACCCACCCGGATATCGCATCCACCTTCGCACCCCCCAACCGGAAGCACCGTCCACGCAACTATCACCGCACTGCCGCGATCACGCCTCCAAGCCCGATCATGAGGGAAATGCAGATGAAGAACATCAGACCGACGGTCGCAACTGACACACACAGTGAGGTGATCGAGTTTGCCAGCTCAGAAAGGCAATCGGACACTCTGGCGTCGCCAAGGGGCTGCGTAATTGCCGCCCCGGCCCTGAATAGGAACATTATCGCTGCTATCTTGATCACCGGATGCAGGCACACGACCGCGAGCGCCGCCAGGCCGAAGGCGCCGAGCGCCCCCCTGATCATCATCGACGACGTAGCCACCAAATCGATGGCATCTCCGAATACCTTGCCCACAACAGGAATCATGCTTCCCGAGAGGAACTTCGCAGCCTTCGCCGCGGCAGCATCCGAAACCGACGCCAGTCCTCCCCTGACCCCGGCAGCGGCGACAAACACAGTGGACACAAGGCCAAGCACTGTGAGCGACCAGGATCGGAGAAGCCCGGCGAGGCGAGATACTTGCTTTCGCCCACTGATATCCCCAACCAGAGTAAGCGTAGCCGCAAGCAGCAGGAGCGGGATCACCGTGCTCTTCACTACGGTCGCAACGGCAGACGTGGCCGCGAGCATCATCGGAGACACGACGGCAGCAGAGGCGATCCCGCCTGACGCCGCGAGCAGCGCCGTGAGGGATGGAATCATGGCGTACATGAAGGACATCATCTGGTCAACCGCTCCAGTGGCGATGTGCGACGCCAGGGAGAACGCGTTCACCCCGATCGCCACAATCACCATGTAGCAGACTGACCAGGCAACGGCGGCGGGTCCCTCGCCTCCAAGACCATCTCCAAGCACCGTAAGCAGCGCGCAGACCACAGCTATCACAATGAGTTCGCCGAGGAGCCTGAGATTGAGCTTCACTTCGCCGAGAAGGAGCGATGCCGCGTCCCGCGCCAGGCGCCCTGCATCGAACAGGCCGGATCCGTGGTTTGAGATTATCTCCCTGATATCGAAGCGGGGCATGTGCTCGGCCATGTCCCTATCGATTTCGGCGACGAACTCCTCAATGGATCGAAGGTCTAGCGATGACAGCTCACGGTCGACGGCCTCTTGTGCGACATCCATGGGCGCCGCCACGTCGCCGACCGTTCCCCCGGCCGCTCCAACCCCACTGGCCCACACCAGGCTCAGGGCGGCGATCGCGAGGGCAGAGGCGGCCATAGCTCGCGCGCACCGCGAACTCACGACGGAAGCACCCTGAACACCAGCTCGAGAAGGGCGAACATCAGTGGAACGGACATCATCAGGATCAGCACCTTCCCTGCCAGCTCTACCTTGGAAGCGAGCGCGCCCTCACCTGCGTCTCTGCACACCTGCGCCCCAAATGCGGCGAGGTAGGCCACGCCCACCACTCGGAGCACTGTGTCGAGGTAGATCCTGCTCACGCCGGCTGCATCTGCAAGCTGGGTCAGTACAGAGACGAATTGCGCAAGGCGGGACGCTGCCATCATGAACACCACTACCCCAACGGCGGCCGAGAGCGCCACAGCAATGTCGGAGCGTGTTTGACGGACTATCGTCAGGAGGACAGTTCCAAGCAAGGCAAGCCCCACGATCTGCAGAATTTCCATGTTTTGCGCCCTCACCAGAGCTTGAAGACAGACCGAACGCTCGAAAGGAGTTCCTCTATGTGCTGGATGAGCATGAGAAAGACGACCACCAATCCGGCGGAGGCGACCAGGAACGAGTATTCCTCCTTGCCCTGTTGCTTGAGGATGGTGCATAGGACAGACACTAGCACTCCTACTCCCGCTATCCTCAAGATCAGATCCAAGCCCAATGTGTGGCCCTCCTCCCGGTTGCCGACTGGACTCGGCCCCGCCTTTGGCGTGGCTCACAGAACCGCCAAGACCACCATTCCTCCTATGAGGAAGCCCATGGCCGACCACAGCCGGCAGTTCCTGCGAGCAGCCTCCTCAGCCGCAAGCCGCCGTCTCTCAATGCGCTGCGACGCGAGGGCAATGTGCCGGCATTGGTCTCGAGCGCTTGAAGCCCCGAGGGCCTGCCCCAGCGCAGCAAGGTCCTCCGCGCCGTCTACCTGTCCATCTTCCTCGAGGGCGACTCGAAGGCACTCCCCTGCGCTGCCTGTGCCGCCCTCCTCAAGCAGAACGGCCGCGCGGCAAAGGCCACGGCCGGCCGCACCCCCGGCTGCCGCACCGGCCCTTCGCATCGCGGCCGCAAGCCGGTTCGAGCCGTAGGAGATCTCAGTCTCCAGGGCAGAGAGTGCAGTGATCCACGACGCCAGGTCCCGCTCCCGGGCTCTGTAGGAATCGGCGACGGCAAGCCCAGCGAAGCCGCACGCTCCAACCGTCACCGCGGCGCCAACTAATCTCAGAATGGCGCAGATCATCTGCCGCCTCCAGGGGCCGCATTCCCAAGCCGGAACGGATGTGGGGCCAGATCGGCCCCTGTTGAGAGATCCATCACACGCTCGCAGGTGCCTAAGCCGAGCGAGCGTCCTAGCACGATCGCTATTCTGAAGATCCCGCTCCCAAGGATCTGTCCGAGCGGGCGCCTCTTGAATGCGTCCTCAAGCCCCCCAGCATGTGCACTTGCAATCACAGCCACCCCGCATCTGGCGGCCTCGGCTATGGCTTCCACATCCTCATCCCGACCGATCTCGTCGGTGACGATCACCTGTGGAGACATCGATCTGATCAGCATCATGATCCCCTTCGCCTTCGGGCACCCATCGAGCACGTCAGCTCTTGGGCCCACATCGTTCTGGGGGACTCCGTCGATGCACGCAGCTATCTCCGACCTCTCGTCGGCAACACCCACCGTCCACGCACGGGTCACTTTGCCTTCGCGCGCGGGCATCGCGTCAGAGCCCTGCTCTGCCCGATCGATACCCCACGATAGGCATCTTGCGATGTCGCGAAGGACGGTGGTTTTGCCGAGCCCAGGCGCGGACAGAACCAGTGCGCTTTCGGGCCCGGACCTATCTGGGCCGAGAATATACGGCATCAGGCCATCGGCTGCGCCGAGGATCTGTCGGGCCACCCTGTAGTTCATGCTGGATAGGTCCCGTTGGGTCCGAACACGGCCTTCATCAAGGACCGCACGGCCCACAAGTCCTACTCGGTGCCCGCCGCGGATTGTGACGAAGCCCTCCGCAAGCTCGTGCTCTACCGCGTATATGGAACAGTCGGTCACCAGCCTGAGAGCGGCCTCCCATTCACCCTCGCTCACAAAAACTGGCTGAACGCCGGGTTGGGCAGAACGGGCATCGGCAAGCAGGCAACCGTTTGAGCACACGTGGAAATCGCCTTCTGGCGCCGACCCCATCACAGTCCGTCCTCGCCTGAGTCGAATCTCAGTGAGCCGGGCCCGCATAGCGGGAGTGATGGCGCGAACCGCCTCGCGGGCGCGAGGTGGGAGCGCCGGGCATATCTGCTCAATCACTGGGTCGCATGGATGGTGATCCAAGGCTGTCCTCCCAAGACATGCTATGGAATCATACGCACTGACCGCGGGATTATTCCAGTACGTACGAAAAGCGGCCGCGCTGGCATTCAGCACCGCCGCTTACATAGAGCCTCGAGTTGCCCCGCCTGTGCAGCTACACGCGTTCCAGGTACTGGTGCGTGCGGGTATCGACCCTGATCTTCTCGCCCTCCTGGATGAAGAGAGGAACCTGCACAACTGCGCCGGTTTCCAACTTCGCGGGTTTCGTGCCTCCTGACGCAGTGTCGCCTCGGAGGCCCGGGTCAGTCTGGACGATCACGAGTTCCACGAAGTTCGGAAGCTCCACTCCGAAGGGCGCTCCCTGGTAGAACTGAACTCCGATGATCATGTTCTCCTTCAGATACTTAATGGCGTCGCCTAGCAGATCAACCCCAAGGGCGATCTGCTCGAAGGAGGTCTGATCCATGAAGAAATACTCTCCGCCGGACTCGTACAAGAACTGCATGTCCCTGTAGTCGATCTGCGCTTTCGGGAGTTTCTCTCCCGCCCTGAACGTGGTCTCGATTATTCCACCGGTGATGACATTTCGGAGTTTGGTCCTCACAAAGGCCGGGCCCTTTCCGGGTTTCACATGCTGGAAGTCGACTACTGCCCAGACCCCGCCCTCCCATTCGACGGTCTGCCCGGTTCTGAGATCGTTCGTAGAGATCATTGGAACTCCCCCTGCCTACAGTTGGATAAGGTCTTTCGTTGATTCATACAAAACCCTGGCCTCGCCGTCGGTTATGACAACAAGGTCCTCAATCCTGACGCCGCCCCAGCCTGGTATGTACACCCCTGGTTCAACTGATATTACCATTCCCGGCTTGATGACAGTAGAATCAGTAGGAGAGAACCTAGGACTCTCATGGATCTCAAGGCCTACTGCGTGCCCCAGGCCGTGCCCGAAGTGATCGCCATGGCCCGCAGCAGCGATTATGCTGCGCGATGCCTGATCCACGGCCTGGCCAGTGAGGCCTGGCCTCGCGGCGGCAAGGCCAGCCAGCTGAGCGCGGAGGACCAGGTCGTAGATTGCCCTCTGTTCATCAGTGGGCTTGCCCACAACAACCGTGCGGGTCATGTCAGACGTGTAGCGCTTGAGGAATCCGCCGAAATCGAGGGTAACCATATCCCCCGCCCGTATCGGCTTGTCCGACGCAACGCCGTGAGGCATCGCGCCGCGCGGGCCGGAGGCGACTATAATGTCGAAGCTGGGCGTCATATTGTGCTTCACCATGAACGCAGTGAGCTCAGTTGCGACCTCAATCTCCGTGACGCCAGGCTTGATGAAGCCTAGGATATGGCTGAAGGCCTTGTCGGTGAGCCTGCAGGCCTCGGCGATCAGCTCCACCTCAGCCGGACTCTTCAGCATTCGCAGTGACTCCACCGCACCCTTTGTCGGGACCATCTCCACCCCTTCGAGTGCTTTCCCGATGGCATCGTACTCACTGAAGGTCATCCGCTCTGATTCGAACCCGAGCCTGTGAATGCCCATCTCCCTGACCACCTGGAGAAGGGTATCGGTCATTGGGCTTCCGTGCATGATCACACGGTAGTCCGGGCACTGTTGCTTCGCCTGTTCCACGTAGCGAAAATCCGTCACCAGGGCAGCGTCGCTTGAGCTGATTACCAGCATAGCGGAGGTTCCTGAGAATCCGCTCATGTAGTAGCGGTTCTCTCGGCCGCTGATAAGGATTCCGTCGATGCCGCGCTCTGCGAAGAGAGCTCGGAACCTGCCGAGTTTCATACACATGCCTCCCAAGAAATCACTCTACCACAATGGCGAACCCTGGGCAACGGCCCAGCGGAAGCGACTAGCTGATGCTCAGCAAGCGCAGCAACCGCAGCTGCACCGGCCGCCTGGAACGAAGAAGCGCGAGGCTGCGGCCTCGCGCCTCATTATCAAGCTCGACTCCTGTGTGGCGCGCTCGATTCCTCATCGGTGGGGATGCAGCCGACCTTCGGCCGCCTAGGCGTCCGGGAGTGCGCCGCTACTTGCCAATTGGGGCGCCCATTACGACAACTGGGAACTTGTCGTTCGCCACCGGCGCAGAGAGGGTCGGACGCTGTCCGGGCCTGATCTGCCAGGCGGTTATCAGCATCACTATCTCCGTGTTCTTCGATGTCGTAGTCCGCTTCTTGAAGAACTCTCCGAAGATCGGCAAGTCTCCGAGGATAGGCACCTTGGCAAGACTTTGGATCTCATCCCGGTGCACCAGGCCGCCGATGACTGCGGTCTCACCGCTCTTCACCGATACTACCGTCTCAAGCTCTCGAGTGCGTATCTGCGGGTAGTTCTGGGGAGTCCAACCCACGATTGAGCTTATCACAGGCTTCACCGTGGTCGTGATCATGCCGTCGTCGCTCACCTTGGGAGTGATGGACAGCTCGATTCCGGCATCGATGAATTGCACTGTGTTGACTGCCTGCCCCTCCTGAACCTCCTGCACTATCACGGGGATCCTGTCGCCTATCAGGATCTTTCCCATCTTGCCGTCAACGGTGAACGTGTGTTGGCGGCTGATGAGGGTGGCGGCGCCGGATTCCTCAAGCGCAGTGAGATTCGTCATGAAATCGAGGCTCACCGACGCCCACTCCCCGAGCGCGTTCTCTCCAAACTTGATGCCAGAGAACGACCAGTCAAGGCCGAGCTTTTGCGCGGCGTCGACGTTTATCTCCTCGAGCCTCGCCTCTATCAGGACCTGAGGCAGCTCCTGATCAAACGCCTCTATGAGCTGCACCGCCCTGCCCTGCTCCGATTCGCTCGCTCGCACGATCACTGAAGACGTGCGGGAGTCCGACGTGATGTCGCCCTTGATGAAGCTGGCGAGGCCGCTCTTCACGTCGGCGGGAACCGCATAGTTCAGCCTATACACCCTCGTAACGACTGGATCGGGCTCAGCGGCATTAACGGACGGAACATCGAGGCTCTTGACCACCGACTCCACATCCGTCATCGCGGCCTCAGGCGCCATGACGATCAGGGATTTTGTCCTGTCATCCGCCTGAACCTTGCCTGACGGCACTACCAGACCAAGGGCGGTGCGAATCTCAGACGCAGACGCATGGGCGAGCCTGAACACCCTCATTACATCTGGCGGCGGGGCCGGCAGTTCCGGCGTCGGCGGAGCGGAGACTGAAATGTCGAGGCTGGCCACAAGTTCGCGCACTCGTGCATGAACAGACGGCGCGGCTTTTACCAGCAGGGTGTTGGTTCTGAGTTCCACCTGCACATCCGCTGCTGGCGCCAGGAGGCCAACAGCAGCCCTGATGGACTCGGCGGATGCGTTTGCCATGCGGTAGGCCACAACCTCCGCAGGCTCTGGCTGCGCAGGCGGCACGGCAATTGGCTCAGGCGTAGGCATCGCCACCTCAACATCGAGCTTCCCGATGACCTGCATCGCCTTGGCGAGCTTGGATTGGGTGGTCGCAAACACCAGCGAGTTAGTGCGCTCATCCACCGTAATGCTATCTCCGGGAATGATAGGCGCCAGAGCCTCACGAACCTTTGCTGCAGGAGCGTACGCAAGCTTGATCACCTGCAAAGCCTCTGGATCGGCAGCCTGCGCCGGCTGCTGGAGGAGCGCCTCCGGGGCATCCTTGACGGCAGGTTCATGCTCTCCCTGGATTGGCGAGGCCACCTCGACATCCAGTTCACGGATTACCATCTTCGCCTGCTCCCTCTGGGCCGAGGTCCCCACGATCACAATGGACCCAGTGCGCTCGTCGATGCTCAGTTTGGATGCTGGCATGGTGGGCGCCAGGGCCTCCCTCACCCTCGCCGGCTGAGCATAGGATAGCTTCACAACCTCGGCGATCTCAGGCTCTGGCTCACGTGGAGTTGGCGCAGCCTGCTTCTCCTGAACCTGCAAAGCTGGAATTGGCTCAGGCGCCTTCGGCGCGGCCACGTCGAGAAGAGCCACTATCTCTGCGGCCCGGGCCAGGTCATCAGGAACGCCGACCACCAGAACTGAGTTGGTTCTGGCGTCCGCCTGAATAGAGTCAGGCGAAATGACCAGCCCAAGCGCTGATTTCACCGAAACCGGATCAGCTTCGGCAAGCCTGAACACGCGGACTGTCCTCACAGGAGACGCGGGAGACGGCACGAGAGACGGCGCAGCGGCCACGGGCTCAGTTTCGGCCAGAGCCGGTGCATCGACGAATGCCACCATCTCTTTCGCGCGGGAGAGTTCCTCTTCCGTTGCATACACCAGGACGGAGTTCGTCCTGACATCCGCCTGAACGGCACCGACCGGAAGCACAAGGGAAAGCGCTTCCTTGACCGCCAGGGCATCCGCATTCACAAGCCGCAGCGCCTGCAGGACCTTCGCAGGCGCGAGAGACTCAGGCGCGGCAGTCTTCTGCGGCTCAGGCGCAACCTCGGCCTTCATCACGGGCTGCTTCTCCACCGCAGGCACATACGCGTCGAGCTCCGCGATGATCCTCCTGGCCTGGTCTCTCTGGGACGAGGTTCCCATGATAACTACCGATGAGGTTCGCTCGTCAACTGAGACCTTAGCCAGCGGAAGCATTGGCAAGAGAGCTTCACGCACCTTGGAGGGCAGCGCGTAAGCCAGGCGAACCACTTCTGCCGTTTCCGGTTCTGAACTTGGCTTCGCAGACTGGGCCGACTCGGTCTTCTCGAGAGCCTCCACTGGCGGGGCCTCGATATCCATCGCGGCCACGATCTCGGAAGCCAGCGCCAGCTCATCAGGGGTTCCGAATACCAGAAGCGACCCGGTTTTCTGATCGGCCTGCGCCCCATCAGGCGACATCACCAGCGAAAGCGCGCTTCGAACCGAGTTCGGCTCTGCGTAGGCAAGCCGGAATACCCGAAGTGACCTGGCAGGCGGCGACGCCTGAGGTTCTGCCGGGGCTTTCGCCTCAGCGGACTCCTTCGGCGCCATTGGTATGTCTATCAGGGATACGACTTCCTGGACCCTCGCGATCTCATCGGGAGACGCTCTGAGGATCAGTGAGTTCGTTCTCTGGTCAACACTGACTCTCGTCTGATCCAGAACAATGCTCAGCGCGGTGCGAGCCTTGTCGGCCTCCGCCCAGGCGAGCCTGATCACCTTCACAGCCTCTGCCGCCGGAGCAGCCTGCGGCTGAGTGACCGTCGCGTCCGCCTCATGCCGCCCAGAGGCTGCAAAGGCCGCTTCCGCTGTGGGTGCAGAAACACCCACGGCGGCATCAGGCGGCGCTGCGTCCACCTGGGCGATGATCTGCAGCGCTCTCTCCCGTGACGCCTCGTCCAACAGCATCACAAGGGTGTTCGTTCGCCCGTCAGCCTGCATCTTGTCGCGAGAGACCAATATGGAGAGAAGCCCGGCAACGGCGTCTGCCGGTGCATACTTGAGCTTCACTACCTCAAGCGACTCGAGGCGCGGAGCGGGGGCCTGTTGTAAAGCGGCTGCCAGTGCCGCCTCTGCCTGCGCCTTCGCGATTGCCTCCTGGGAATCGAGCTTCTCAGGGACAGGAATGTCGATGGCTGCGATGATCTCAGCTGCCTGTGCCAGCTGTTCTGGACCTGCTACTACAAGAACGGAATTGGTGCGCACATCGATACCCACAGTGCCCGTTGGAAGCGCCAAACCCAGAGCAGTTTTCGCAGAGGCTGGATCCGAATGCTGGAGCCGGAATACCCTAAGCGACGGCCTCGCCTCCGGCTTGGGCGCAGGGGCGGGCTCAGCCGGAACGATGGCCTCGGGAGGAGGTCCAACCGGAACGTCGAGCATGGCAATGATCTGCCGGATACTCTGCATATCAGCCGCGCTTCCGCGGGCGACAATAGAGTTGCTTCTGGCGTCAGGCTGGATCTTCCCTGTGCCCACCGATAGCTCCAGGGCTGGGACCACATCGGCAGTTTTTGCGTATGTAAGGGCGAACTTTTCAAGCAGGACTTTTTCGAATCCCCCTGCTGCCGCACCGGGCGGCGTAACTATCAGGCTCGATCCGACGATCCTGTACTCCACGCCAGTCGTGTACGCAACTAGCTTCAAGGCCTCGTCTATGCCCAGGTCCTTCAGGCGGATGGTGAGCGTGCCGCGGACCGCAGGATCGAGGACGATGTTCATGTTGCCCAGCTCAGCAAGGGCTCGGAACACCTCTGAGATCTCGGCGCCTTTGAGGTCGAGGCTCACTCGGCCGGCCTGCTCCCCGGCCACAGCCGGAACGGCGAAGATCAGACAAAGCAACAGCACAATCCCGTATATCGCCTGTCGTGCGTATCCGGCCTTTCTCATCTGTGCTCACCTCCGAGTTGGTATCTGAGCTCCTTGCCTAGGAAGCTCACGGTTATGGAGTCATCGGTGATGGATTTGACCACACCGCCATGGTAGGGCGAATCGCCAATGCCAAGCATCTGCGTCTGCCCGTCCACAGAAAGCAGTGCTATCTTACGGAAATCGGCGCCGATCACCCCGGTTAGCGTCGCCTGCGGCGGTTCCGGCTCGGGAGAAGGGGGGGGCGGCGGCGCGGAGGGCTGCTCCGGCTCGAGGACGATCTTCACGGGTTCAGGCGCCAGCGACTGAAACGGATCCCATCGGCCTGAACCAATAGGAGCGATCTCTTCCTCCGCCCGATTCGATCCCAGCGCGTCGCTTCGCTTGAGGAGCGGCTCGAGCTTCGGAGCAAGCCTTCCCGCAATCACAGGCATCGGCTCGGTGGGATTGACGAGGCCAAGCTTGATGGCGCCTCCGTGACTCATGAACCATACGAACCACGTGAGGGCAAGCGCCAGGATCACCAGGGATGCGATGGGCATCGCGCCGTATCGCCTCGCCTTTCCCCGCTCCGGCGCCACACCGGCTTCGGGGTCATTTCTTTGCTCCGTTTGGCCCAGATCCATCGCCAACCTGATCACCGCCTTTCGCCCGCACGTAGGTAGTCATCTGCACTGTGGCCGATATGAGGCCTTCGGGGCCTTTGGATAGCTTGTCCTGCCAAGCGACGCCGCTTTCCGGAGACTCGGCCCTTGCGTTCAACGTGAAGCCATTCATGTTGATCACCCTGGGGAGGGCGTCAAGGCCTTCAACGAAGTCGAGAATGTCGTTGTACTTCCCCACGATGCTCGCCGTGACCTGGACTTCCACGTACCTGCCTCGCTCCTTGCGTGCGCCCATGGTGATGTCGAGAATAGATGTGCCGGTCTTCCTAGAGACCGACTCAATGTCCCGGTACAGGTAGTGGATCGCGTCCTCCGATGGAACGAGATTCTCAAAACCTTCAAGCTCCGCGATAGCCGCTGAGAGCTCCTCCTCCGCTGCAGGCGCCCTTTTCAACTTGGACAGGTTGATAGTGAGCTTCGTGCCCTCATCGGCAAGCTGCGACTTCACCGAATCGTACTTCGCCGCCTGAGGCGCGAAGACGTAAGTGTAAAGCCCGGCCGCCGCGACCACGCACAGCAGGATGATCAAGAGCTTCTGCTGCTTCGGACTTCCTCCAATCGCCAAGGCCATGCGCCTCACCTCCCTGGCTCTACCGCGCATTCAACATCAAAAGCGTAGACCCGGGCATCACCTGCCATGGATAGCTTCATCGACCCCACCCGAACTCCTGAGAACAACGGGGAGGCCTCCATGGCCAGGGCGGCCCTGGCTACCGACTCCAGCGAAAAGGCAGCAGCATCGACAGCAATGATCCGTTCAGGGGCAGCTGATAGAGATGACAGCCAGACATCCTGCGGAAGTATGCGCCTGACCTCCCGGAGGACTCTTCCCGACGCAATGCCCTCCGACTTGATCGCACGAGCCTCGTCGATGAGAATCTGTATTTCCTTCGAACGCATCTGCACCTTCGTAAGCACGTCCATGTCTTGCTGCATGGAAGCAAGCTGCGCCTGCACCTGCCTTACTTCCTTCTCCATCTGTACAATGGAGAAGTGCCTGTAGGCGTAGAGGGCCGAGGCGCCGACCACTATCAGCTCAAGAACGACAATAGTGATGAGCTTCCTCGGCGTGACCCGCGGTCTGGCCTGTTCGCGATGTGGAAGGAGGTTGATCTTGGTCATGAATCAGCCACCTCCCGAAGGGCAAGTCCGATCCCAACGGCTAGCATCGGCCCGAGTGTTGCAAGATCGCCTTTCGACAAGAGCTTCGGACTGATCGCGAGGTTTCGGAGAGCGTCGCCTCTCCAGGTGGCCAGGCCGAGCTCTGCGGCGAAATACCGGTCGAGCCCCTCAAGCACAGACCCGCCGCCAGTGAGAACCACGCCAGTGACGCCCGCGTCCTGGCTTCTGGCCTCAAGCTGCAGATCGTGGTAGTCAAGCGACCTTCGCACATCCACCGCGATTGACGATGCCACTTGAAACACCGCATCCACTATCGCTCGGCCCCTATCGTCCGTCACGGGGCATTCGGATTCGTCTTCATACAGCCGAGCCTCGTCGATCTTGATCTGTTCGGCCTCATCGAAGCTCACGCCCAACCGCTCCGCTATTGCGGCAGTGAACGAATTCCCTCCTGTGGGCACGATCCGGGTGAACCTGAGCCTCTCGCCCTCTGCGATCACGATATCGGTGGTGCCCGCTCCAATGTCGATGTATGCCGTAGCTGCCCGCCCAGCCTTGGCTGAGTCTCCCTTCGGCTCCCAACGCAAGGCCCGCAGCACCGTAAATGGCTGCACATCGATGGCTATGGGACTGAGCCCTGCGAGTTCGATCGCTTTCACATGCGAATCCACGAGCCTCTTCTGAGAGGCCACGAGCATGACCTCCATATCCGGCGCATTCGGATCGGCCATCCCGTCGATGATCTCGAAATCCACCACGGCCTCTTCGATCGGGTAGGGGATGTACTTCTGCCCCTCCCACTTCAGAGCCTCGCGAACTTCCTCCGCAGGCATCCGCGGGAACTTCACGTGCCTAGCGATCACGCCCTGCCCGGCGATGGCCGCAACCACCTGCTCCGACTTGAAGCGCCCAGCGGCAAGCCCGGCCTTGATCGCCTCAGCCACCAGCTCCGGCTGAGTAATCATGCCATCCTTCACTGCGTTCGCAGGCGTGAGCTGAACCGCCGCGCGGGCAAGCTGAACCGTTCCGGCCTTGCTTATGAGTTCAACGAGCTTGATCCGGCTCGTGCCTATGTCGAGCCCAACCATGCTCTTGGACTGCTTCGAAAATAGGTTCCATGGCACCCGCCAGCACCCCCTAGGAGGAATCCATGCATGGGCATGCATATTACAATATGATTCGCCCTGTTCTGGGGAATTCCTACTCCCATCCGAGCAATCTCAATGCGAGATGTCCAAAGTAGACCGACAGCGCTCCTGCAATCGCCAGGAACGGACCAAACGGCATAGGATCTCGCCGTTTTTGCTTTCCACTGGCAATCCGCGCAATTCCAACAATCGCGCCAAACAAAGATCCGGCGAATAGGACCAGAAGCCCCAGCTTCCACCCAAGAAATGCACCGACCATGGCCATGAGCTTCACGTCTCCCCCGCCCATCCCACCGCGGCTGGCCGTTCCCACAATCCACACGACCCCGCCGCATACAATAAGGCCGATGAGAGAGAACGCAAACGACGACTGAGGAACGAATAGCGAGAAGATGAGCCCTGCAGCGATCCCAGGATACGTAATGGAATTCGGGATGAGGCCGGTGTTGATATCGGCAAAACAGGCGACAATCAGAAGTGATATGAACGCAGACCAGCATAGGCTGGTTATTGTAGGCCCGAAGGCCGCCATCGTCAAAGCAAAAAAGACCCCGGTGATGAGCTCCACCAGGGGATACTGCGGTGATATGCGAGCGGAGCAGTAACGGCATCTGCCGCGCAGGGCGACGTAACTTGCCACCGGAACCAGATCCCGCGGCTTGAGCGCGGCCCCGCACGCGGGGCAAGCCGATCCAGGCCAGGCGATGGATTTACGTCCCGGGAGGCGGCAGATGCAGACGTTCAGGAAACTGCCGACGAGGAGGCCGAGCACAAACGCGAAGGATTCAGATAGCAACAGCAACACCCTTTGCTGGATTCGCTTCGGAAAACGCACGACAACACGCAGCAGAGACAGCTCGTCCACCTGCTGCAAACCCGAGCGACCATGATGGTCGCCCGGGCAGCGCAGGCGTGGCGCAATCAGAATTGGGAAACCGAATCCTAGTTGTTGTGGGGGTGCTTAGCACTAGCGCAGCTGACGACGCCTCCCGCGAGAGTATAGACGGTCGTTTTGTCGGCCGGGCACGTCGTCAATGAGTCAATGTTCTCAATGTACGGATTGCCATCTCGGTCTGCCAGAGTAGCGGGCAGCAGATTCGCGGGGTACTCTCCGTACTCAGCATAATACATGCTGACAGCCGTCTGGACAGTACGTAGGTTCGCATCACAGGCAGCCTCGCGTGCCTTGTCGGTCATGCCCTTGTACGCGGGCACTCCAACTGCAGCCAGCACCCCGATTATCACGATGACGATCATCAGCTCCATCAGCGTGAAGCCCTTCTCGTTCTTTATCATCCTGTTTCACCTCCTTCCAACATGGCATTGTTCCACACAATCGATTAGCAGCTCGTCCGGCGCCGACCGGACGCCTAGAATTGCAGCTACATGGAAATGTTCACCATGTTGAACATCGGCATCATGACGGCTGCTACTATCAAACCCGCGAAAACCCCTATCACGAGGATAATCGCAGGCTCGATGGCCGTTGTGAGGTTCTTCACCGCATAGTCGACTTCTTGATCATAGAAGTCAGCGGTCTTTATGAGCATATCGTCGAGGGCGCCTGTCTCCTCGCCGATGCCTACCATGTGCGCGAGCATCGGGGGGAATATCTTCGACTGCCGGAGCGGCCTCGCAAGCCCCTGCCCATCGCGAACTGATGCCTTGGCCGCCCTCACCGTGTCCTTCACAACCGAGTTTCCCGATACTCTATCTAGGAGATCCAGCGCCTGCAGCATGGGCACTCCGCTCTGCACCAGCATCCCGAAGGTCCGTGCGAACTGCGCCGTGTTATCCTTTCGAACCAGCACTCCTACCGCGGGTATGCGCAGCACCGTCTGGTCAAACCAGCCCTTGCCGGCGCCGTGCACGTAGTGAAGGAAGAAGTAGACTCCGACCGCGGGCGCCCCGAAGTAGATGTACCAGAAATGCTGCATGCTAGTGCCGAAGGCGAAGAGTATTCGAGTTATGGCCGGCAATTCCATGTTGAACCCCTTGAACATGTCGATGAAGGTGGGCAGCACGAACATCATAAGCGCCGTGATGGCTATTGCCGCTACGCCCACCAGAATAGCCGGGTAAACAAGGGCGCCCTTGACCTTGCCCCTGACCTCCACCTGCTTTTCGAAGTGCTTAGCGACTCTGTCAAGCACTGCGTCAAGGGATCCTGACGCTTCTCCGGCCTCCACCATGTAGATGAACAGTGGCGGAAACGCGGTTGGGAACTTCGCCAGGGAGTTCGAGAACGTCTCTCCAGCCTCTACACTCCTACGAACTTCGTTTATGAGCTCGCGCACCGAGGGCGCTTCTATTTGCTGCACAAGTATGTTCAGGGCCTGCACGAGGGATATCCCCGAGCCGATCATTGTCGCAAGTTGGCGCGAAATTAGGGATAGCTGCACAACTCCGATATGCTTTGCGGGCGCGCCTTTCTTCGCAGTGCCGCCTATGGGGGCGTCAAACACGGACGCACGCTTCGCAGTGATCGAAGTTGGCATGAGCCCCTGGTTCCTAAGGCGTTCCGCCACGGCGGCGGCGTTCTCCGCCTCCATCGAACCCTCGACTACCTTGCCGTATGAGTCGCGTCCACGATAGGACCATGAGATGCTCGCCATGGTGGATCACCTCCCTCGATTCGGACCCCCTGGCTACATCATCCGCGCCGGATCCGCAAGCCTCCGGAATTCCTCGGGGTCAGACGCATGCACCAGGGCTTCATCACGGGTTATCAGGCCACGCGCAACCATGTCGCGAAGGGCCATGTCCAGGCTTTGCATCCCGAACTTGGCGCCAGTTTGCAGCACCGAGTATATCTGATGGGTCTTCCCTTCTCGGATCAGGTTGCGGACTGCCGGCGTGGCGACCAGGACCTCGACTGCGATGACCCTGCCAGTGCCGTCTGCCCTCGGCATTAATGTTTGCGATGCGACCCCCTGAAGCACCGACGCCAACTGGATCCTGACCTGCTGCTGCTGGTGCGGGGGGAACTGGTCGATCACCCTGTCTACAGTCTGCACAGTGTCGTTGGTGTGCAGAGTCGCGAAAACCAGGTGCCCAGTCTCAGCAGCAGTCAACGCGATAGACGTTGTCTCCAGGTCGCGCATCTCGCCTACGAGTATGACATCCGGGTCCTCCCGAAGCGCAGAGCGGAGAGCAGCCGCGAACGATCTCGTATCCGAACCCACCTCACGCTGGTTGATCATGCTCTTGTTGTGCTTATGCAGGTACTCGATCGGGTCCTCCAGCGTGATGATGTGGCACTGCCTTTCGTTGTTGATGATGTCAATCAGCGATGCGAGAGTAGTGGATTTCCCGCTTCCAGTAGGGCCGGTCACCAGCACCATTCCCCGAGGCTTGTCCGCAAATGTGCGGACCACGGCCGGAAGGCCAAGCTCATCGAGGGAGCGAATCTTCGTTGGGATCACACGTGCAGCAGCTCCGATGGATCCTCGCTGAGTGTAGGCATTCACCCTGAACCTGGCCACTTTGGGCATGCCGTAGGAGAAGTCGACCTCTCCTAGTGTATCGAAGGTCTCCCTGACTTTGGGGTTCATCATCGCGAGCACCATTTCCGCGCTGTCCGCCGGCAGTAACTTTGGCCTGCCGGCCAGGGGTTTCAGTATCCCCATCACCCGCACCATGGGAGGCAATCCCACCGTTATGTGCAGATCAGAAGCTCCTAGGTTGACCGCCTCAAGGAGCAGTTCGTCGATGGTCACTCAATCACCGTCCACAAGTGAGCGATTGCGGTGCCTAGAGAGGATTATCGGCAATCGCATGCACATGATTATAGCTCAACCTATAGAATCCGGGAAGAACGACGCCTGATTCGGAATATGGCCGTCCATGTCCATTCCCCAGCGCATCGGGGGTTCTATGTATCCCCGCCGGCGGCTACGCGCATCACCTCATCAATTGTGGTAATGCGCCTGCGAACCTTCTCAGCCCCATCCTCTATGAGCCGCCTCATCCCGTGTTCGCGGGCGATTGCCCCGAGTGCGTCCGACGATGCGCTCTTGGCGATCGCCTGGCGGATGGGTTCGTTCACATTCATGATCTCATGTATCGCCGTCCGCCCGGAGTAGCCGGTGTTCCCGCACTGCCTGCAGCCCTTGCCCCGCACTAGTGTGCTGGGAAGTCCGAGCCCCGGCTCATCGGACAGCCCGTTAGTAGTCCGAAGCCACCTTCCCCACGACTCCGCGTCGGGAGTGTACTCCTCTGCACAGTGGGAGCACACCCTGCGCACCAGGCGCTGGGAGAGCACGCAGATGAGAGATGAAGCCACCAGGAACGGCTCGGCGCCCATATCGGAGAGCCTCACGGTTGCGCCAGGCGCATCGTTGGTATGCAGGGTGGAGAGAACCAGGTGCCCCGTGAGGGCCGCGTTCACCGCAATTCCTGCAGTCTCGCCATCGCGGATCTCGCCTACCATGATGATATCCGGGTCCTGCCGCAGCATGGAGCGAAGCCCTGAAGCGAAAGTGAGCCCGGCCTTTACGTTGGTCTGAACCTGGTTCACCCCATCGAGCCTGAACTCCACTGGGTCTTCCACCGTGATGATGTTCTTATCGTCGGAGTTGAGCTTGTTGAGGGAGGCATAGAGCGTCTGGGTCTTGCCGCTTCCGGTCGGGCCAGTCACTAGCAGGATCCCGTATGGATGGGACAAGGCCCTATCCCACAGCTCAAGGTTATCCGGGAGGAATCCAAGCTGCTCCAGCCGAACCTGCGCGCCGCGCTTGAACAGCACCCGGCACACGACTTTCTCCCCGTAGAGCGTTGGCAATGTGGAAACTCGGAGGTCGATCTCCTCCCCCTCCACCTTCAGCTGGACTCGGCCATCCTGAGGCACTCGCCTCTCTGCGATATCCATGTTCGACATGATCTTAAACCGAGATGCAATAGCAGCGCGGGTTCCTCGGGGGGTCTTCATGATTTCCCGAAGCATTCCATCCACTCGGTACCGTACCCTGACCGAGCCCGCCTGCGGCTCTACATGAATATCGGAGGCGCGCTCCCGCACCGCCTGGGAGATGATCATGTTCACAAGGCGCACTACGGGCGCCTCATCCACCAGTTCTCGCAGGCGATCGAGGCCGATCTCCTCTTCCTCTCCGGTAAGCTCTACGCCCTCGCCGGAGTAATCCTCAAGATCCCGCACGACCTGGTCGAGATCCTCAGAGGATCCGTAGTACTGCTCTAGCGCCCGCTGGATCTCATCTTCAGCAGCCACCACCGGCTCAACGTCGAGCCCAGTGGCGAGCTTCACATCGTCGATGGCGAACACGTTCAACGGATCAGCCATGGCAAGAGTGAGCTTCTTCCCGGAGAGCTCCAGAGCGAGCACTCTATGCCTTCGAGCCATGGCCTCCGGAACCAGCTTGATCACCTCATCGGAGATAACATACTCCGGAAGGCTGACGCGCTTCACCCCGAGCTGATGCTCGAGAACTCCAGCCAAGGCCGATTCGGAAGTGTATCCGAGTTTCACCAGGATTCGGCCAAGCCTCTCCCCGGTGCGGCGCTGGACTTCCAGAGCCTCATCAAGCTGAGCTAACGTGAGTGCGCCAGCTTCCAGCAGTACATCGCCAACTCGTTTGTGACCAGGGCGCGCCAAGGCCTGTTCCCCCGTTCCCTAAATGGCTAAAGATACAGGTTCTACGCGCACACTCCTATTCCTCCTCGAAAACCCATGCATGCCAAGGGAAACTGCTGATTATCCGCGCTTCGGCCCGAGAGAGAGGCACACGCGATCGAGGATTTCGTGGGCCAGGGTGAGCTTAGTCATGGAGGGAAGCGCCTCAGGCTCAAGGCCTGGACGCAGTATTGTGACGGTGTTCTCGTCTGCTCCGAAGGGTGACGACGGGCCTCCCACAGCGTTGACCACGACCATGTCCAAATTCTTCGCGTCGAGCTTCGACTGAGCATGGGCAATGATGTCGTCGGTCTCAGCTGCGAACCCGACAACGGTGCGATTGCCCTTTGCACGGCCGATCTCAGCTATGATGTCGGAGGTGCGGGCAAGCTCCAGGTTCATCTCGCCATCTGACTTCTTGATCTTCGACTCGTTGTAGTGGGCAGGGCGATAGTCGGCGACCGCAGCCGCGCCGATCACGATATCGGCTTCGCGTGCGGCCTTGATTGTCGCCTCGCGCATCTGGGCTGCAGACTCCACCATGAGAAGTTCGCATCCCTCTGGGCGATCAAGAGCCACGGGCCCAGACACCAGCGTAACTTCCGCGCCCCTGGCCCCGGCGGCCCAGGCGATCGCGTAGCCCATCTTGCCCGAGGAACGGTTGCCGATGAACCTGACAGGGTCGATGTGCTCGTGAGTGGGGCCAGCAGTCACCACTACTCTTCGCCCGACAAGCGCAGGCCGCCCTTTCGATGCCAGCATGTGCATGGCGAACTCCGTTATCCGGTCAGGCTCTGCCATCCGCCCAACGCCGACGTCTCCACAGGCGAGCCTCCCGCACTCGGGGCCGATGAAACGGCGCCCGAGCGATTTGAGGGACTCGATGTTCCGCTGAACTATGGGATTCGCGTACATGCCCACATTCATGGCAGGTGCGATCAGTACAGGCGCCCGCGTGGCCATGACAGTAGTTGTGAGAAGGTCGTCGGCAATGCCCGACGCAAGCTTCCCGATGAAGTTGGCCGTGGCCGGGGCTATCACGAAGAGGTCCGCCGCTTCCGAAAGGGAAACATGCTTCACGTTCCACTGGCCGGGTTCAGCAAACAAATCGATGCTCACTGGATTTCCAGTGAGCGTGCGATACGTAAGCGGCGCAACGAACTCGCACGCCGACTTGGTCATTATGACCTGCACATCAACACCGCGCTTGGTGAGCGCACTAGCCACTAGTGAGGCTTTAGCAGCAGCGATGCCGCCGGTGACTCCAAACACACATGCCGCGCACATCTTATCCCTGATTCGCGCCTGCGCGGGCGTGCTTTGCATAGTCGGCATGATCCCATGGCGCCGATGCGTCATCAAGGGAAGGTCTGTAGTAAGTAACTTTCCCTTCCTGAATCTCGCGCATTGCACGGGTCACAGGCTTCTCAAGGCCATAGTCGCCCCTCTTTTGCTGGAAGTCCATGATCTGCCTCGCGCGCTTCGCAGTCATGACCACCAGCGTGTAGCGGGAGTCAACCTTGGTTATTAGGTCTTCCAATGGGGTTCGAATCAACTGATCTGGACGCCTCCTTGACATCAATGCCCTTGCATCACATGAAGCCCCCTTCATCCGTCGCACTTCCAGAGCGGCGTCAGGCAGGCCCCCGCAACAGCCATCTACGCTAGGATCCCGTAGACTCGATTAAATCACGGATATGGCCTTCGCAATCGCAACGGGGAACACGGGCGCGTTCCGCGAGTATGATCGCCTTGACTCGCTCCACGGCTGAGGCGAGATCGGAGTTCAACACGACGTAGTCGTATCGGAAGACCTCCCGTACCTCCTGCACAGCCACGGCGAGCCGGCGTTCAATCGCCTCGCGCGATTCGGATCCGCGCCTCTCGATCCTCGCCCGAAGCTCAGCGATGGACGGCGGCATGAGGAAAACAAAGATCGCCTCAGGCATCGAACGGCGGACCTGTATGGCCCCGCTTATCTCGATGTCCATGATCACATCCTCGCCCGCCGCAAGCTTCTCGTCAACAAAGGCCTTCGGAGTGCCGTACAGATTGCCGCAGAACTCGGCCGTCTCAAGAAAGCCGCCCTGTTCCATCCTGGCCTCAAACGCCCCACGCGAAAGGAAGAAGTAGTTCAACCCATTTGACTCGCCTATGCGAGGCGCGCGGGTAGTGGCTGAGATGGAGTAAGCGAGGCCGGGAACCTCCGCTCTCACCCTCGCGAGAACGGAGTTCTTGCCCGACCCAGACGGGCCTGAGAGAACGATCAGGTTCCCACGGGTTCTGGGCAAATCACTTTGTGCTGGCAACATGTGGCGGCCTCTACTCCCGTCCAACCGCATCGGCGTCCTTAGCTTCCACCCGGTGCGCAACGGTTTCAGGCTGCACTGCGGATAGAATCACATGCCCGCTATCGGCGACCATCACAGCACGGGTCCGCCGTCCGTAGGTGGCGTCGACAAGCATGCCGCGTTCCCGGCACTCCTGGATTATCCTTTTAATCGGCGCCGACTCAGGGCTGACAATTGCTACGAGTCGATTTGCGGCTACTATGTTCCCAAAGCCGATATTGACGAGCTTGATGGCCACGGCCCATCCCCCTACTTGGCCAACTTCTTCAGTAGGGCTTCCTTCTGCCTGACGCCTAGCCCCTGAACCCTCCGGCTCTCATCGATGCCGATCTCCTCCATGATCTGACGGGATCTGACCCTGCCGATCCGGGGAAGCGACTCCAGAAGGTAGGCGACGCGCATCTTTCCGATGACCTCGTCCTCTGCCTTGCCGAGAATCTCCTCGAGGCCCATCTGCCCGGCCTTCAGGTTCTCGCGAATCTGAGCCCTCTTGCTCCTGACCTCCTGCGCCTTCTTGAGTGCTGCGTCTTTCTGTTCAGGTGAAAGCTTAGGGAGACTGTTCACTCAACCGCACCTCCTGTTTAGTGATGGGAATGCCGATCAGCCGCGTTCACTCGATGTTCTGAATCTGCTCGCGAACCTTCTCCAATTCCGCTTTGATCTCCACCACCAGGGCGGAGACATTCGAATCCTGGGATTTCGACGCGATTGTGTTTGCCTCGCGGTTCATTTCCTGCGTTATGAAGTCAAGCTTCTTTCCCACGCTCCCGCGCTCGCGAGCCGAAGCGCGGAACTGCGCAATGTGGGAGCGGAAGCGAACCGTTTCCTCGGTGTAATCGCATCTATCGGCGAACAGAGCCACTTCCGTGGCAAGCCTGGCCTCATCGACCCTAACATCCACGGCCATGTCCGCAACACGGCGGGCAAGCCGTGCACGGTAGGCTTCTACAGAATTCGGCGCGTGGGCCCCAACTTCCTGTAGTGTTTGGTCAATTCTCTCTATTCTATGCGCAATATCACTCTCGAGCCTTTCGCCCTCTGCCCTGCGCATCGATTCCAGCTGCGTGAGGGCCTCTCCAAGCGGTGAGGAGAGCATCGCCCACATCTCCTCCGCCCCTAGCGACGTTTCGCTGACCGTGATCACATCAGGCAGAGCCGCAAGGGTTTCGACTGACACAGAAGGTGAGAGTGAAAGCTCCCGAGCGAGACTAGCCAGGCCTTCAGAGTAAGCGCGTGCGAGGTGCATATCGAACAGCACAGTCCTAAGTGTATCACCGCGCCGTTCCACCGACACTGACACATCAACTTTGCCCCTTGCGATTCTCTCCGATACAAGCGACCTCACCTTATCTTCAACTGGAGAGAACTCCCTGGGCATCCGTATGGATAGGTCGAGGTATCTATGGTTAAGCGACCTGACTTCCACTGAGACCGCCCTGCCATCGACCGAGCCTTCGGCACGGCCGAAACCTGTCATACTCGTCAACATGAGCTGGAGCTCACATCCCTTTTGCAGTCCCGTGCAGCCCATTGTACTATACAAACCCCAGCTGCATCAAGTGTTCACGCTGAACTCCAGCTTGCGGGACATATGTTTTCCGGAACCCTTATTCCACCTGCGTGCGCGAATTCCTGCTTGCACCAGCAGGCTGACTGCATTTTTCCCCCGTTTCGCGTGATTCAGACTGCCTGGAGAGGGCATTTGCGCGTCGAAGAGCCCGGTACACGGACCTGGCCGCAGCCGTGAGAACCGATGACCAACCGGACAGGAACAGCACCAGCACCCAGTCGATAACGGTGAGCTGGCAAGTTCCCAGAAACGCCCTGCCGGCGCCTGTGTGGATTCCGGCTGCCTGCAGCACCACACTGATGGCTGCCGCAGCAAGGAGGAACCTGTTCGTTCCGAGTCCGATCTCGCTAAGTGCTCGCCGCTCCGATCGGCAATGGAAAACGTAGATGAGCTGAGACATCACCAATGTTGAGAAGGCCATGGTCCGTGCGGTCTCAAGATCGTGGCCAAGCCACATGCCCGCAAGGAGATAGCAGCAGATCGTGCATATCCCTATGAACGTGCCCTGGACCATGATCCGGAGCCCCAGCCCACCCGCGAACACTCCTTCATCGGGGCGCCGCGGAGGGCGGGACATAGTATCAGGGTCAGTGGGATCCGCAGCCAAGGCCATTGCGGGAAGCCCGTCAGTTAGGAGATTCATCCACAGGAGCTGTATCGGGGTAAGGGGCATCGGAAGCCCGCCTACCGCTGCAATGAACATGGTGAGCACCTCTCCCACATTGCTTGCCAGTAGATAGCGGATGAACTTCCGGATGTTGTCGTATATTGATCGGCCCTCTTCCACCGCTGCGATGATCGTGGCGTAATTGTCATCAGACAACACCATCGCAGATGCCTCACGCGCCACATCCGTGCCTGTGCGTCCCATGGCAATTCCGATATCCGCCTCGCGGATGGCGGGAGCATCGTTCACTCCATCCCCGGTCATGGCCACCACATGCCCACGGGCCTTAAGGGCCCTCACGATCCGGAGTTTGTGCGCAGGCGCCACCCTTGCGAACACCCCGATGCCGTCAACGATCTGCTCAAGGTCCCTATCGCTCATCTGGTCGAGTTCTTCGCCACACAATACGAGCCGCAGACCTCCGTCGGACGCCGCACCCGTGGACAGTCCTATCTCCCGCGCCACCGCCTCAGCCGTGGCTGCATGGTCCCCTGTTATCATCACAGTCCTTATCCCTGCCTGCCGCGCCAAGGCCACAGAGCGAGCGGCCTCCGGTCGAGGCGGGTCCATCATTCCCACCAGCCCTAGGAACACGAGTCGCGCCCCTACGGCAGGCGCCCCGCCCTGTCCTTCGGATATGAGGTTGCCGGGTGCGTACGCCAGTGCAAGGACTCTCATCGACCGTGACGCCATTGCCGCTGCCCCAGCCGCCACAGTCGCGTCGAACCTCCGTTCACGGGGTATGCGGCCCACAGCCGCCGCGTCCGCACCTCCCGACGACATCCTGGAATCGCACAGATCGAGGACGACCTGGGGAGCGCCCTTCACGAAGGTGAATATCCCATCAGGCCCGTCGCACGCAACTGCCATCATTCGCCTCTCCGGCTCGAACGGAATCTCCGCTACTCGCGCGTGCTTACTGGCGAGCCTCAACAGGTCGCCGCCTCCCTTCCGAGCCAGGGCCAGGAGCGCGCCCTCGGTGGGATCGCCCACCACTTCCCAATGGCCGCGTCCTCCATCCCTGGTCCACGAAAGGGCGGCATCGTTGCACAGTGCAGCGCACATCAGGAGGTTTCGAAGTGTGGGGTCCGCAGCCGGCTTGATCTCCCTTGCAGCCTGCAGGAATCGTCCATCCGGCGAATAGCCGGCGCCTGTGACGGTGATCTCGCGCCCTATCAGATCGATGGCAACGGCAGTCATCTCGTTCTGAGTAAGGGTTCCCGTCTTGTCGGCGCATATCACCGTCGCGCACCCAAGCGCCTCCACTGCGGATAGCTTTCTCACTATCGCCCGCCTTCTGCTCATGCGCTGAACCCCCAGGGCGAGGCTTACTGTGACTATGGCAGGAAGCCCCTCCGGGATTGCGGCCACTGCGAGGCTCACTCCGGCAAGGAACATGGCATGAGCGGGCTCTCCCCTCGCCACGCCTATAGCTGCAACTGCGCCACAGATTGCCAGGCACCCTGCAACAAGCCACTTGCCCAGCTGCGCCAGGCGACGCTGGAGTGGCGTATCGCCCTCTGACGCCTCACTCATCATGCCCGCAATCCTGCCCATCTCCGTGTCCATGCCGGTCGCTGTTGTGATCGCCACACCGCGGCCCCTGGTGAGAACGGTGCCTGCGTGAACCATGTTGAGCCTCTCCGGCGCAGGCGCCGACTCCCGCATTATCGCACTGGAATCCTTGCGAACAGGCCGGGATTCACCGGTGAGCACCGACTCGTCCACTTCCACTCCGTGGCATTCCACGAGCCTCGCATCGGCGGGCGCCCGGTCTCCCGAGTTCAGAATCAGGATGTCTCCTGGCACAACATTAGCAGCGTCGATCACCAAGAGCGCCCCATCCCTCAGCACAGTGGCGTGGGGCGCTGCCAGGCGGCGGAGCGCCGCGAGAGCACGCTCTGCCCGGAACTCCTGGACGAAGCCAAGAGCAGCATTGAGGATCACAATGGCTAGTATCGCGAATACATCCTGGTATTCCCCGAGATATGCTGACACCGCAGTGGCGCCGAGGAGCACTAGGACCATGAAGTCCTGGAACTGGCTTACGAGAATCCCTATCACAGACGGGCCACGGGCCATTCTCAGCAGATTTAGGCCGTACGCCGCGAGCCTTTGTGCTGCATCACGCGAATCCAGGCCATCCGCAACGGATGTTTCCAACTCCCTCTCGACTACCCCAATCGACGCCGAGTGCCACACGGCTTTGTCGGGCATTGGCCTGACCACCTTTCGAAGCAGATCATGTCCATAGATTCCTATGGCCTTTTGACCGGGTTCATACGCGGGTGCTATACTATCAACTGCATCGAAAAGGGGTGTACGCCATGGAGATCGACGGCATCACACTCTCCGCCGCCGTACAGGAGATATCCCGTGAGCTCGCAGGGACCAAGATCGACCGGGTGCAATCGCCCACTCGCGATTCCATACTGATCTCCGCCGGACGCGGGCGCTCGGGTTCACTCCTGATATCCGCGTCGCCTTCAGGCGCGAGGGCGCACCTGACTATTGCGCCGCCGTCATCGCTTCCAGAGCCCACCACCTTCTGCATGCTCTTGCGCAAGCATCTGGTGGGTGGAAGGATAGTGGAGGCGAGGCAGGAGGGACTGGACCGCATCCTCGCGCTGCGAGTGGAAGGCTGGGCTGATTCCGAGCCATCCCAGAACAAGTTGCTTATCGCCGAGATGATGGGGCGACGGTCGAATATGATCCTCACGGACATGGATGGCCGCATTCTCGACGCTGTGCACAGAGTGGACCAGTCGGTAAACCGCTACCGGGAGATCCTGCCAGGGGTTCAATACATCCCCCCGCCTCCCATCGACAGGCCCAGCCCTATGACGGCATCTCGGGAGGAGTTCGCAGCGTCCCTCGCGAGGTTCGCGGGGCGAACCCACACCGGGAGCATTGCGGAAGCCGTGTGGTCCTCCTACTCGGGGCTGGGGCGCGTGATAGGAGCCGAGCTTGCCTTCAAGGCGGGCCTTGATCCGAAACGGCCGGCAGCAGGGCTGGGCGGCGCCGAGATCGAGCGCCTCTGGAAGGAGTTCTCCGATTTCTGCTCGCAGGTCAGATCCGGAATGCTGGTGTTCGAAGCCGCGTTCGACAAGGCTGATGGAGCGGCTATTGCCTTCTGCCCGTGCGGCCTTTCCCACCAGGCGGCGTCTCACCGGATTGAGGCGTTCGGTTCCGCCTGCGCCATGCTGGATTCGTGTTATTCTGGCGCAGAGGCCAGCGAGAGGCTCGCGGCGCGCAAGCGGACAATTCTTCGCGAAGCAGCAACCCACCTTGAGCGCGCTCGGCGAAAACTTGCCACACAGAGGGATGAGCTCGCTTCTGCACAGTCCGATGCCTCGCTCCGGCGATCAGGCGAGCTTCTCACCGCGAGCTTGAACATCCTGGGACGCGGCCCCATGGGTCGAAGTCACGTTCTTCTGGTGGACTACTACGACCCTGACATGCCTGAAGTGGAGATCGAGGTGGATCCCACCATGTCTGCATCACAGAACGCTCAGGCCATCTTCGCGCGATACGCCAGGTCCCGCCGGGCAATCGAGACTATATCAGCGAACCTAGCCTCGACTGAGAGTGAAGCAGTCTATCTCGAGGGTGTGCATGGCCTATTGGAGATGGCAGATTCTGAAGAGGAGTTCTCTCAGATTGTGCTTGAGCTTGAGGCTCTCGGGTATGTGGAAGGCGCCGGGGATGCAGCCGGGCGAGCCGGCGCCAAACGAGGGACCAGAGGATCCAAGGCCGGACGGGGCGGCGCCCGGGGGCGCTCAGGCAGTGTGCGCGCCGCGTCCACTCACATGCCATCCCGAATCCAGGCCGAATCGGGCCATGTCATATACGTGGGCAGGAACAATCTCCAGAACGACCAGCTCACAATGAAACTCGCCCGCGATGGCGATCTGTGGTTCCATGCTAAGGACGTCTCAGGCTCTCACGTGGTGATAAGGCGTCGAGGCGCAGAGCAGGTTCCTCAGGAAACGATATACGCGGCGGCAATGCTCGCTGCCTACTACAGCAGGGCCAGGATGTCATCGAATGCGCCTGTAGACTATACCGAAAAGCGCAATGTGCATAAACCCAGGGGAGCAAGGCCAGGAATGGTCGTGTATGAGAACCACAGGACCATATGGGTAACCCCGTCAAGGGAGGAGCTTTCCAAGGCCCTGGGCCTCGGCAGCGGCGGCCTGGCGTGGGAGCATGATGACCCCTCGCCCAGATAGGTTCAGGATGTCCGTGCCACGGCTTGCGGACCACCTGGAAAGCCTCCATAGAGCTATCCTGGCCGCCCACGCAGTGAGCGGCCGCGGTCGGCACTCCTCGATCCTCACTGGAACAGCCTCTGCCTGCGAAACCCGGTCGCGGGAGAACGCGACTCGAGCCATCATGCTCTCGACGGTGTCGGGCTTCTTCTGATCGAACACGAAGTTGCCAAGGGAGTAGAAGATGATCCCGCCGTGGTATACCTCAACGGGCTGCAGTACGTGAGGATGGTGCCCTATTGCCAGGCTTGCCCCGGCGTCGATGGCTGTGTGCGCAAGGCTCACCTGCCGATCCGCAGGCATGTGGACGTACTCGTCGCCCCAATGGAATGAGACCACCACATGGTCTGCGATCCTCTTCGCCCTTGCCACATCTTCCGAGACCATCGCGGCGTTGGCCGGCGCCACGCCAGGCTTGTTGACTCCTGCCAGAAAACGCACCGGGTGAGTGACTGACCAGTATATCTCCGCAAACTCAGAGTACCCGAGGAAGGCGAATGTGATGCCGTTCTTCCTCAGCAACACCGGCCTGCGCGCCTCCCACATATCCGCCCCGCCTCCGCACCCCGCGATTCCATTCGCCCAGAGCACATCAACAGTATCGGAAAATGCGGATTCGCCGTAATCGAGGATGTGGTTGTTGGCCAGGCTCACCACGTCAATGCCGGCAGTGGCCAGCTTCTCTCCGAAGCATGGATCCGACCGGAACCATATGCCCTTCCCAGGGATCCGCGCCCCGCTATTGGATAACGGTGATTCCAGATTCACGAAAGCAATGTCCGCTGATGAAAGCGTATCCGTCACCGCCGCGAGAGGCCAATCCGTCCCTCGGTCCTTACACACCTTCGCGACACCGCGGTCGAACACCACATCCCCGCACGCCACCAGCAGCACATCAGAAGGCTGTGCCGCCGCGGAAGCGAGCATCCTAACCGCCTCACCAGACACGCCAAGCTCTCCGGCAGCGGCCAGCCTGCTGGCGTCTGTATCACCTGGTCCTCCCGGGACCAGCAAGCTCGTAGCGGGTCAGGTAGGAGCAGGGCCGTCGCGAGCTCCGCATCCCGCCATGGAGGCAGCCAGCGCCATTACTGCACAGATCACCAGCCCGGCCAGGCATCTGGAGACCAAGGGCCCAATGCGCCATCGCCGCAACACCTCTGATCATCTCCCCCGCTCTTGTTGTGGGATCACAGCCCAAACCTTGCAAACACCTCATCCACGCGGGATAAGGCGCGTGTGTAGTCGAAACAGACTTCGAGCGCCTCATGTGGGATCATCGCAGACACGTGAGGTTCCTCCTCGATGAGCTTTCGGAAATCCATGCGCTCAGCCCACGCTTTCATGGCAGCCCTCTGCACGATCTCGTAGGCCTGTTCGCGGAGCATCCCCGCGCCCACCAAAGCCAGCAAGACCTCACCCGAGAAGATGAGCCCCCGCGTGAACTCGATGTTCTCAGCCATCCTATCCGGGCGCACCTCGAGGTTGCGCACTATCCACGTGGTCTTCCTCAGCATGTAGTCGAGGAGTATTGTGGAATCGGGCACGATGATCCTCTCCACTGAGGAATGAGAGATGTCCCGCTCATGCCACAGGGCAACGTCCTCCATTGCAGCCATCGCATTGCCGCGCAAGACTCTCGCCAGGCCGGCTATTCGCTCGCACAGCACCGGATTCCGCTTGTGCGGCATGGCAGACGATCCCTTCTGCCCGCGGGCGAACGGCTCTGCTGCTTCACCGATTTCGGTCCTCTGCAGCGACCTTATCTCCGTCGCGAGTTTCTCAAGGGAGCATCCAACGATGGCGATCTGGGCCATGTACTCCGCATGCCTATCACGCTGCAGTATCTGACTGGATACCCGAGCCGGAGCAAGGCCCATCTTGCCACATACATATGCTTCGATCTCCGGAGGAACATTCGCATACGTGCCGACTGCGCCGGAGATCTTCCCGACGCTCACCCCATCTCGCGCCCTGATGAGCCGTTCCCGGTCGCGCTCCAGCTCTGAGAGGTACAACAGGAGTTTGAGCCCGAACGTAGTGGGCTCGGCCTGCATCCCGTGAGTGCGCCCGATCATCGGGGTATGCTTATGGCGAACTGCCTGCTCCCTCAGAGCATCGATGAGAGAATTGATGTCGGTGATCAGCCCGTCAGCCGCCTGTCTCATCAGATATGCGAAAGCGGTGTCGACCACGTCTGAAGAGGTCATGCCCAGGTGTATGTATTTCGAGGCGTCTCCCACCTTCTCCGCGACGGCGGTGAGAAACGCGATCACGTCGTGATTCACAGTCTCCTCGATTTCCAGCACTCGCTCCACATCGAAGCCCGCGCGCTCCCGGATCTGGGACAACGCATCACTCGGAATCCTGCCTGAGGCCGCCCATGCCTCACACGCGAGCACCTCGATGGAAAGCCATGTCTCGTATTTCCTCCGGTCGGTCCATAGTTCCCTCATATCCGGATAGCCGTACCGTTCTATCATGCGTGTTCAAGCCTCCAATCCAGCCCGCCGAGGGGGCTCTACCGAGCTTTCCGCGGCCCGCGAGCTCTCAGTGCATGGAGGGCGGTTTCCATGTCATCGGGCATCGGGGCCTCGAAGCTCATGTTCTCTCCGGTTCGGGGGTGGACGAACTCGATTCGGAACGCGTGTAGGGCCTGAGCTCGAAGGCCTAGCTCTCCAACCACTCCGCCGTAGGTCGGATCGCCCGCTACAGGCCTCCCGATGTACTGCATGTGCACCCTTATCTGGTGTGTTCTGCCAGTCTCCAGTTTCGCCCTTATCAGAGTGTAGTCGCCATACCTCTCCTCAACGTGGAATCGGGTTACTGCCCTCCTCCCGCCTACCGACACGGTCTGGCGTTTTCTATCCACAGGGCGCCGGGCGATTGGAGCATCCACGACCCCATCGTCTTCAGCCACATTCCCTCTGAGGATGGCCAGGTAATGCCTGCCAACTCGATGCGCGGCCAGGTCAGCCGCGAGCCCTAAGTGAGCGATGTCGTTTTTCGCTACAAGCATTACGCCAGAAGTATCCCGATCAAGCCGATGCACGATCCCCGGCCGCAGCACGCCTCCTATGCCAGACAGGCCAATTCCTGCTCCAAGAAGAGCATTAACAAGGGTTCCAGTCTTGCGGCCAGCTCCTGGATGCACAGCCATCCCTCTCGGCTTGTTGATAACCATGATGTCGCCATCTTCGTAGATGATGTCGACATGGATCGCCTGAGGCTCCAGCCAGGCCGGCTCGGGCTTGGGAGGAGGGATCTCCACCTCGATGCTCTCACCGGGCTTCACCTTGTATGAAGGCTTCTTCTCGATTCTGCCATCGACCCTTACCCTGCCATCCTCGATAAGCTTCTGCACAAAAGAACGCGAAGGAGCAGCCCGCTCCTTCGCAAGGTACACATCAAGCCTGGATAGCTCGTCGGCCTCGGCCGGCGAGAATGTGAACACTTTCTCGGCGTTCATCTCGCCATCTCGTTCCACCACTGCAAACCTATGCCTTGGTGGAAGGCTTCGCCCGATTCGCCCCAGCAGATGGGGTCGAGGAGGCGCGGGAGTACACGGAGACGACTCCGAATGCGAGTATGCCAAGGATTACGCAGAGCACCTGCGTAGAGGTGAATGGAGCGAAGTAATCCCGCGGGGATTCCCGCCAGAACTCTACGATAAACCTAGCGACCGAGTAGAAGCCCACGTACAGCCAGAGGATCTCGCCCTCGAACTTCTTCTTTGCCTCGATCGCTAGCAGTACGAACAGGATGATGACACTGTAGATTGCCGAATAGATCTGGGTTGGATGGCGCAAGATCCCATCTCCGGCGGCCTTCATAGCCCACGCCACGTGGCTCTCCACTCCGTAGCAGCACCCGTTCAGTAGGCAGCCAATGCGGACTATGGCGTAACCCAGAGCCACTGCAGGAGCAATCACATCAGCCATGCTGCCGATCTGCACCTTCTGTTTCTTGCAGTACATGATCCCCACCAGTGCGCCGCCTGCCAGACCGCCGAAGAACGAGAGCCCTCCATCGCGCATATAGAACACGCTGACGGGACGGGCGGCATACTCTCCGATGTTGAGCAGAACGTACAGGATTCTCGCAAACAAGATCGATCCAATGCATACGAAGAGCGCGAGGTCGATAATATTGTCTGAGCTGATACCCTTCTTCTTGCCCCGCGATGAGGCGAACAATGTGCCTGCCACGAACGCGAGGGCGAGAGAAAGGCCCCACGAGTAGACCGGAAGCTTCCAAAGCTTGAACAGAACAGGATACACTAACTACTCCTCCTTCCGACCGGGGACGCGCAAGATCCACAGCAGGATCAGGGCGACCCCAAGAACGATGGCGCTATCAGCTAGGTTGAAGATTGGCCACGGACTGATCTCGACGAAATCCACCACACTCGAAAATCGAATCCTATCGATGAGGTTGCCCACTGCACCGCCTAAGCCAAGCGCAAGCCCGGTCCGAACAGGCCACTCCCGTTTGGGGATCCGCTGGTGGAAAACCAGAACAAGCGCCGCCGCAAGCAGCGTCGCCGCAGTAAAAAGGTTCTGTTTGTTCTGAAGCATGCCGAACGCCGCTCCGGCGTTCCGAACGTGCGTAATGCGAACGAACCCCCCGAGGCACGGCACGACCTCGTAGAGATCAAGGCGCCGCATGATCACTGCTTTAGATATCTGGTCGAGAAGAACAACCCACGAAGATATCAGGAAAAGCGCCACAGCTCCCAACTCCATAGCCCGCCCAAGGTTCGATCAGTATTGTAACACACCTGCTAATCGCCGTAAACTGCGCTCCAGTCGCCCCGTCCGTCGCCCGCGTCCGTCGCCCAGTCGCCAGCGCTTACCTGGCATCAGGGCCGCCGGATCCAAACGATTCCTCGTCCTGCGGGCTGTTGGCAGTCCCATACTCAGCCAATTCGTCCCATATGTCCTCTCCGTGGATGCCTGGATCATCGTAAGCATGGGCGGTGCTCCTGCCTCCGAACGGAGGTCTGATGACCTCCTCCTCGATTGGCCTGGATGTGCCTGTTCCCACAGGAGATGGACTGCGCGCGCCGCACTCGGCGCAGCTCGCGGCCCAGGGTATGGCATGAAGACGCTCCTCGGGTATGTCGATGCCGCAGCGTACGCACTTGCCGTAGGTTCCGCTCTCCACCCGGTCGAGCGCCGCGTCGATCTGCGCGAGTGTGTCTTCACCATGGTTTATGAGCCCTAGGCTGATGGAGCGCATCTCCAGAGCGGAGCTACTGTCGCCGGTGTGATTATCGTAGCTTGACAGTTCGCCGCTCCACTCCGACTCTGGCCGGTCGAACTCCGCCGCCTTCTCAACGCCCTCGATCCTCTCTGTCGCCTTAGCTCTTGCCGCAGCCAGTTTCGCCTTGAAGATGCCAAGAGATGCCGGATCCATGTGCGTCCCTCCGTGTGTTACTGCCTGCAGGTGTCGAGGGTGTGCGTCTATGATCGGTAGTGCTCGACGAATTTCACGATGTCTGCTATGAGCTTCCCTATGATGGGCACATTCAGTTCAATCACGACAGACAGGATGTAGAGAAAGACCGCCATGAGGACCGATGCCCCGATAGCTATGCCGAAGCCCCTGGCTATGCCTGCAACGAAGTTGAACCAGGCCACCCTTCGGGGTGAGCGCATGAACTCCACATACTCCGCCACGCTGGCGTCGTCGAGGCGCTTCGCAAGCTCAGCTAGGCTCACGATCAGGGAGTCTACTCTGCCGCGCCCCCGTCTTCTACGCACCCGTTACACCTCATGGGGGCTAGTCTTCCCGGGTGCGGCAGATTTGTTTCATCTCGACTCCCCCGAAAGCTCACTCTCGAGTAGCGGCGGCCTGCCTAACACCGAAATCGGAGGCGCTGCTATCGAGCATTTCCAGGTAGGCTTCGAGGATAGCTTTCATGCGCGCGCGAACCGTGCCCTCCTGGGCCGTTAGGTCGGCGAGGCGCTTCTCCTGGGTGCGAACCCTGTCTTCCATCTTGTCGAAGGCCTCGGCAGCCTGGAGTTCCGCCCTCTCCACGATGAGCTTAGCCTTCTCCTCGGCGTTTCTCCTCGTCTGCTCAGCTGCCTGCTGGGCTGTGAGCAGGGTCTGCTTTAGTGTTTCGCTGATTCCATCGGTATGCTCCTGCTGCTCCGACAGGACCTTGACCTTCTCTCGGAGCTCGGTGCTCTCCCGGTATAGCTGGTCGTAGCTCTGCCCCACCAGGTCGAGGAACTCGTCCACTTCCCTGGCGTCGTACCGGCCGAATCGAGTGGAGAACTGCTTGGAATGCACCTCAAGTGGTGTGAGCATGTGGCGCCTCCTCCCGAGTGTTTGGGGTGTACACGGAGTATCGCTTGAGGATCACGGAGATGCGCCCGCGCTTGGTCTCACCTGGGACTTCCTCAACCACCAGCCTGCCGCGGCCGCGGCAGACAACCACATCGCCAGGGGACACACGCGATGACGGCGAATCGGCCATAATTCCGTTCACCTTGAACCTGCCTGCCTTGATCTCCTGCGCGAGCCTTGTGCGGGACGCAGGGAATCCAGCGCCCGCAACAGCATCGAGCCTCATGGACGCCACCGTTGCTCTGATGGCCTTCGCAGCCTGCCCGGGAAAGGATACCTCCGCGATATCCAGTTCGCACAGGTCATCTCCGTGTTGCCGGGTCCGCGCTTCCGCTGTGGGATGTCTGAAGGCCGAAGACGAGATGACTCCCTGCCATCCCGCATCGGAGCGGAAGATGTCTCCTATTTCATCTCTCACGACGCCCAGCCCGCGCAGTGCTGCAATCACAGCGGCGTCATCATCCCACTGCTCCCCGAGGGGCCTCAAGTAGAAGAACGATATCTCCGGGTCATATGTTTCATCGGGGAAACCCGATGGCATCACTGCGAGCCTCTTGCGCTGTGCTCCTCTGTACCCTCCGTAGAACCTGGCCCTTACATCGGAAGCGGACGCCAGGGCTTGCCTGGCGGCATCCTGGCTTTCCTGGTCAAGAAATCCTGTGAGCGCCGGCACTCCTGACTGCGCCGCTTGCGATGCGCTATCCATCACAGTGGCAACGAATTGCTCCCCTCGCTCCTCCTGCATTGATACACCTCGATCTCAGTAAGTCCGTGGGCCGAATATCGCGGACCCCACCCTGACGATCGTCGCCCCTTCTTCGACGGCTACTGCGTAGTCGCCGGACATCCCCATGGAAATATGGTCAAGAGACACGTTGCTCAGACGCAACCCTGAGAGATCCTGGACTAGCCTGCGCGCCTCGCGGAAAACGGGCCGAGCCAACTCCGGGTCAGCTGAGTACGGCGCGATTGTCATGATGCCGCGCATTCGGAGATGCTCGTACTTCGGCATTCCGATGGCGAATGCCCGGGCATCCTCAGGCCTGATGCCGGATTTCGTAGCCTCTCCCGAGATATTCACCTGGAGCAGCACATCCAGAGTCCGGCCCATCGCCTCGCACTTCCGGTTGAGCTCATCCGCGAGTTCCTCCGAATCCAGTGAGTGGACGATGGTGAACAACTCAGCGGCGCGCTTGGCCTTGTTCCTCTGCAGATGCCCAACGAGATGCCATACCAGGCGACTCCCGGCGCCTGCTGCAGCCGAAACCAGAGGGATCTTCAAAGTGGCCTCCTGAACCCTGTTCTCGCCTAGATCCTGCACTCCGGCGGATACCGCCTCCGTGATCCGCGATGCATCAACGTTCTTGGTGATCGCCACCAGCATCACTTCTGACGCACTCCGCCCGGACCTGCCTGCCGCACAGGCGATGGCCTCGCGCACGTGTTCGATGTTATCCGAAATGGATGCCAAAGATGCCCACCTCACGTAAGGCTAGATATTCTCCGTCCGAGCGACTATTCCTCTGTTTTGCAGCACTTATGGGCCCAGTCACAGCCTAACTCGCACTCGATCGCCCTCGCGGATTCCCTCGACTACTGCTTCAGACCCGTTTCTCCCCAGCACCGACACCTTCTTCAGGGTGTATCTGTCGGAGCGCAGGACGTATACAGCATCTGAGTCGCCTGTGCGCACCAGCGCGCTTTCGGGGACTACCACCCCGCCCACGTAGTCGGTGACCAGATCCACCCGTTCGGTGCGCAGATTGGTGAGGGATGCAGCATATCTATCCATGGCGACGTGGATCGCCCATGTATTGTCCCCCAGATCCTCGCGTTTCCGCGTTTCCAGGATCGTGGCGCCTACTGCCTCAGACGCAAGCCTGGGAAAGCGCACTCTCACTCGCTGCGCCCGCCTGGGCGCGGCCCCCTCCCGGTAATTCGCGAAGATGACGAGATTCGTCTGGTAATTCTGCACCTCTCGGAACACTGCCATCCCTGCTGACACCTGCTCTCCCTCGGCGCAGTCCCTTGAGACTGCGCCTGGGGCCCCGGGGTCCGCATTCAGCAGATCGGGATTGCCCGGCCTGTACACCGACTCGAGCCCATCCATATGCCGGGAGATCAGCGCGGATTCGCTAGCGCGAAGGACCGCGGACGCGCGTGCTGAGGCAGCATTCGATTCACTCTTAGCGCTGGCTGCCTCGGCCGCGGCGGCGCGGGATTCCTCCTGAATCCGGGCAAGCGACGACTCCGCCTCGCGCTCCCTTGCTCTGAGCGCCGACAGTTCCGAACGGGCCTTATTCGCGTTCTTGGTATCTTTTCGCTCTTCGTACGCCTTGGCTTCTTCCTCTTTCAATGCCATCTGAACGCGGATTGTCGATATACGCTCCCGTTCCCGCCTCTCTCTCAGCGAGGAATCGACGGCGGATCGGTTCGCGTTGTCATTGGATTCGGAAGGCTGCTGCTTGGGTGTTCCAGTGGCAGATTGGTCGCGAATCTCCGCGACTACAGTTCCCGGAGCTGCCATCTCGCCTTCGCCGACAGCGTAGTGAAGCACCCCGCTGATTGGGGTGATAGCGACGCTCTCATCCCGTACTATAACTGCTCTAGCAGGGATTGAAATCTCGATGAAGCCGTTTCGTGCGACTGCGGCCTGGGTGAATCGACCAGCCAGATTGCCTCGGATGGTGGCCAAGAGAACATAAGACAGGACCGCGACCACCGCGATGGCCACGGCCAGCATGAAGAGGTTCAGGGCACGCTCGGCAGCCGTACGTTCCTGAACCCTGCGTCGACCGCTGATCAGATTGTTCATGGCGCTCGATCTCCTCGTACTCCGGTGCAAGCTGGACCTCATGCAGCAATTATATCACATGCACCTCACGAGGAATTCATTCGCCACGAGTGTGTGGTCCTCCGTATCGATCTCATATATGTATCCCAGATAGCCTGTGGTCCGATCGACAGAAAGGACGCCGTAGGCTCGATACTGAGCCTCCAAGTTCACGAGCGGCGCTTTCTTGCCTAGTTTCGGCGGATCCCTCATGAGCAGGGCATCTCCTGCCTTGAGTTCCTGGGCCTGAAGGATTGCCTCATCCACGCCGCGCCTCACCACGAGTTTCTGCTCTCCGGTGAGGGACAGCCTGCCTAGTCGTGTTTTCACGTGAAAGAGAGGCTCTCCCTCCCATAGCTGCCTCCGCCCGATTGAGAGGAGTTCGGTCCATCCGGCGCGGGTAAGCACTTTGAACTGCGATAGGCTGTGTTCGAGGCTGTCTTCTTCGATAACAGGGTCGAAGTAACCGAGGTTGACGTGTAGGATCTGTCCTTCCTCGTCTTTTATGATTATGGACGTGTCCTGAGATAGGCAACACTGCAAATTTCATCGCCTCCGGCAGGCGAAAGTATACCATCACCCGTTCGCGGATTCAAGGCCGGAATCATCCACAAGCACGACATCAAGACCCACTTTCCTTATCCGATCCCATTCAAGCACCAATTCGCCCCCTCGGCCCAGGAATCCCAGTAGCCTTCCACTCCCAGGTATGATGAAACTGGTCACCTTGCCTGTGTCCATGTCAACCTCCAGATCGAATATGTAGCCCAGCCTTTTCCCATCGTTCACGCTGACCACTTCCTTGGTCCGCAGATCGGATGTGCGCTGTATCATGTCGGCGCCTCCCAGCGTGTACTGAACCCCTGCCATTGTATGCATGGTTCTCTGGGTTGGTGCATCGACTCTCGACCTTCGAACCAGCGAAGACCCTCTACTTGCTCGCCTGCCGGAAATCGGGCAGCCGGAGCAACCGCGCTACCCACGCCGGAAGATTCCACTCCAGCAATGCCGTGGATGGCCCGGCCGTCCAAAGCCCAGCAGCAAACTCCAGCGCGATCCGCCCGTTCGCCGGGAGGCCTCTCTCGAGGCCCCGGTCCGCCCCTGTCAACGTGATGTCTGTCTCAAGTATCCTCGCACGATTCAGGTCCACTAGGCACAACGGAGGAAACAGCACACACCACCAGTTGGCGCCGGCGCCCAGCCCTATCACCACCTCCAGGGCTGGGTAGTCCCCGGCGGGGAAGGCAGTTCTTCCGTAAGCTGCCGCAGGGAAACGTGACATGCCTAAGGTGGCGGCGACCGGTGCGTCGACTCCTGCCCTGCCTACCGCATCTCTCGCAGCAAGCTCGATCTTGCCAAGGTTCTGGGAAAGCGCGCGCATGGCCCAGCGTGAGCTGGTTGCGCCTGAGATCGCTCGCCATGATTCAGTGAGTACTGCATCGCGAACTGCAAGCTTAAGCCTTTGGCTGGCGCCATCATTGCCTGGCGCGACTACGTGCAGCCTTATTAGGTTCGACGAGTTGAACGCGTAGGTCACTTCATCACGCGCGCCGGCCGACCTCGCCCCTGCCACCGCCCATGCGAGGATCATCGCTGCCAGAATCAGGCCGCATGTTATTGCCCGTGCTCTAGCTTCGTGCGCCAATATGCCAACCTTCCTTCACATCGAGCGCCTCATATGCTTCAGCGCCGCCTTCTCCAGCCTCGATACCTGCGCCTGCGATATCCCTATCTCATCTGCCACTTCCATCTGAGTTCTGCCCTCGAAGAACCTCAGCTTGAGGATGAGCCTCTCCCGTGACGACAGCTTCGACATGGCTTCCTTTATCGATATGCCTTCGAGCCAGTTCACATCCACGTTCTTGTCATCTGAGACCTGATCCATGACATAGATCGGGTCTCCTCCATCGTGATAGATGGGCTCGAACAAGGAGATCGGCTCCTGGATCGCGTCGAGGGCGTAGACCACCTCTTCTCTCTTCACGCCCAGAGCATCCGCGATCTCGGTGACGCTCGGCTCTTTCGAGTTCTGCGACATCAGCCTGTCACGGACCTGAAGAGCCCTGTATGCGATATCCCGCAGTGAACGCGACACCCGGATGGGGTTGTTGTCTCGCAAGTAGCGCCTGATCTCGCCGATGATCATCGGCACTGCGTAGGTTGAGAACTTGACGTTCTGGGATAGGTCGAAGTTGTCGATGGCTTTGATGAGTCCGATGCACCCCACCTGAAACAGGTCATCTACGTACTCTCCCCTGTTCGTGAAGCGCTGTATCACCGACAGCACCAGCCTGAGGTTGCTGTAGATCAGCCTCCCGCGCGCCTCATCATCCCCATCTCGCACCGCTTCTAGGAGCTCACGCATCTTGGTGCTGGACAGCACTGGGAGTTTGGAGGTGTTGACACCGCATATCTCGACCTTGTTCAGCGCCATTTCGGAACCACTCCACTATCTCGCATTGGGGACCTGCACTAGCAGTATTGCTCCCCTATCCAGCCTTTATTCCGCTGATGGATACCAAATTGGAATTATTTTCACAAATAGAGAACCCCGACGTCAGCTGGATGCCTACGCCGGGGAATCGCTATCGCCGGATGTGGCCGGGATCGGGGCGGGACGGATTGGGATGGATTCGGATGGATTTAGATGCGATGGGTTGTTCATTGCATCCGCAGTCGGCTCTGAAACCGCCCCCTATTCCGCCTGGCTCATCTGATGTCTCAGCTTGGTGATGATACGCTTCTCGAGCCTGGATATGTAGGATTGGGAGATCCCCAGAAGATCTGCGACCTCCTTCTGTGTCCTCTCCAGCCCGTCCGCGAATCCGAACCGCAGTTCCATGATGCGCTTCTCCCTGCCGGATAGCGCGCTCAAGGCCTGCCCCAGCAGAGCGCGGTCCACCTCATTCTCTAGCGCCTGATACACCAGATCCTCATCGGTGCCGTACACGTCGGACAAGAGCAGTTCATTTCCGTCCCAGTCGATGTTGAGCGGTTCGTCAAACGAGACCTCACTCCTCAGTCTGCTGCTCTTTCTCAGATACATGAGAATCTCGTTCTCGATGCATCGTGATGCATAGGTCGCAAGTTTGATTCCCTTGTGAGGATCGAACGTGTTCACAGCCTTGATCAAGCCGATGGCGCCGATGGACACCAGATCCTCAACGCCAAGCCCCGTGCTTTCGAACTTGCGCGCAATGTACACTACCAGCCTGAGGTTTCGCTCCACGAGTTCGGTCTTTACATCGTTTGCGCCGCCGCTCAGCCTGTGTATTAGCGCAGTCTCCTCATCTGAGCTGAGCGGAGGAGGGAGTGTCTCGCTGCTCCCCACGTACCTGACCATCGGGTCATCCGACAAAGCGAACCAGCGAAGAAAGCGGACAAGCAGCAGCCTTGCTGCCCATGTCACCCGCTCGATCCAGCGTGCCATGTTCATACCCTCCTCTGCACTCACGCAGCAGTGAGTATGTCAGGGTTCATGAGAGCGCAATACCTGCCATCATGACAAAGTCGGGATGAGTGGATGCACACAACAGCCCTCGACGTCGCAATGCGGCGCCTCCCATCTACTACGCGGATTTCGTTTGGTCGGAAGCCGACCATCAGCCCTCCATCCTGACCGATGGAGGAGTAGGGTATCGCCCGGAATCGGGCAGACCACCTCGAACCTGCAATGGCATACGCGGCTGCGGTGAAGTCCTCCTCCGATTTGCGCACCGGCTCGCGTATCTCCGGTGGGATGAGGCTCTCTATGGCGGCGTATTCCACTATGATGACGGGGTTGCCCGACACTGGGTCGCGAAGCCGGCACCCTGTGTCGATCAGAGCCCACACCGATACTGCTTCCCCATCGAAACTGATCGAGATCGGAACGAAGAAAAGACCGTCTCTGATTCCACGGTGAACCACTCCCCAGCCTGCCTCCGATATCAAGAGCACCGTGCCTGACGCCGCGATGAACGATGCGGCGGTATTGCCGGAAGTCGCAATCGAGGCAGCCATGCCTGCGCCTCCCGCCATGATGGTCAGAAGGTATCTGCAGAATAGCGCGTTTGCGAGCGTCCTGCCCGACATGGCAGGGAACGCAATCAGGAGCGATGCCGCTCCTATCACCGCCCCAGCGAAAAGGGATCCTGGAGAAGAGAGAGTCATAAGTCCGGCATCCGCCAGCATTGCAGCAATGGTGAACGCTCCAGCCGAGAAGGCGGCGGCAGCTGCCAACCGTCCGCGTCCAACTAGCCGCGCCTGCCCTAACTGCCCCGATCGGACTGATTGCCCCGATCGAACTGATGAGCCTGACTGCCCGCTGCCTCCTGCGCCGATCTGCCTGATGGCCCACAGTGTGAGGAAATCGAGGACAAAGGTGCTTCCGAAAACCAGGAGCAAGGAGTCAACGTAAATGCGAATCATCATCCAGCCTCCCTTCCTCGCTCTCGGATATTGTACTGGAGAGTGGTCTGCTTTCCTTCAATGAATCGCCGGGCCAAGTGTATCATCCCGGTTCCACAAACGCTGTCGGCTCTAGACGAGAGGCCTGCCGAGCAATATCGATGCTGCTCAGGCCGTTCTGCAGTATGCACCGCTCGCAGACGAGGGAGGAACCTGGCTGGTTGAGGCACGGCTGCGGGCCCGCGCCGCCTGACGAAGCGCGACCGAGTCGCGGGGCGATAATGTCGACGAATCCAGCACTGATCAGTCTCCTCCCGGATTCGCGCGCTTTGCATACCCGGCACGGTATCCAGGTGCAACCAGGACGCGGAGCGACCAGGTTTTCACGAGAGATGGGCGCTTCTGACCCAGGTTGACCGCCACAGCGCATACCTACGGGGGATTTCGGACCCTGCAACGCCCTAAAAGCGCTCCCAGCAATCTCGTTTCACCTAGATTTTTCCATATACGGGCCGGCTTTAGCCAATTTGAGCCAACTTGAGCGCCCATATACCCCCCATTCCACACGATCCAGCGTGAGAATGAGTCGAACTGATCCAATTTCAACCACCTTGCGGGATAGCCTGGGTCAGATTCGTACACCTTCGCGGAAAACCTCACGGAAACGCACTCGGATCACGGCGGACCTTCGCGGACCTTCGCGGACCTTCGCGGAGCGCTCAGGTTTGCAGCCCGCGCCGCCTGACGAAGCGCGACCGAGTCGCGGGGCGGTAGTGTCGACGAACCCAGCAGTGAGACGAGCTCAATGAACCCGCATGAACCTCGACTGCTGGAGCGAGAGTGTCAATGTCGACGGAATGGACACTGACCCCGTGGTCAATGTCGAATCGAGTGGCATTGAGCGCGCGACGCTGCCGGTTTGATCGACATTGAGCGCCTGCGGGACCGGAATCTCAAGAATCGCGGATTCGTATCAGCGGCCGTAAGCGGCAGGCGGGACGTTGCCCTCCGCGATGCCAAGGGAATGCTCCAGGCGCGGAGCATCTGCAGAGCTCAGAGCTGCACACAGCAGCTGGCAGTCTCGGTCACAGGCACAGTCGCGGTCACGACCACGGTCACCGTCGCGGTCACGATCACGGTCACCGTCGCGGTCACGACCACGGACCCGAACCCGGGGAAATCGGGTAGGAGGGGGCGTCTAGCCCCTGTCCTCCCACACCACCGTACGTGCCGTTCGGCATACGGCGGTTCATGAAACCTTAGGAATTCTGCGCGTAGAGATCCACCACGCTCAGAAGCCCTCGGCCTCGCCTACTGGCGAAATCAAGGGCTTTGCTCATCTGCGGGGTGTTCGCAAGTCGCCAGTATGCCTTGCGCGATCAACTGATCATGCTCGCCCACTCGCTGGGGATGCCCAGAGCGACGAGGTTTCGCCGCACCGTCTTGGGCCTCTTCCATTGCTTCAGCAGGCACATCCGCAGACGTCGTCGTATCCATTGATCCATCTCCTGGTATACGCTCGAGGTCCGCGCGATTCGGTAGTATCCCATCCAACCTCGCAGGTAGGAGTTGAGCTCGCGAATGCGGCTGGCCATGCTCCGCCCGGCCTGAAATCGTAGCTGTGCTCGGAGAACGTGGGTTCAAACAGCGGCGTCAGCACCTGTAGAGCAGCTTGCTGAATGAAACGGTCCAATGCGGTGGGTATCCCCAGAAGCCTTACGCCTCCGCCCGGCTTCGGGATTTCGCGCCGGCGTACAGGGCTTGGCTTGTAGGTCCCACTGAGCAGCGATTGCTTGAGCTCAGCCCAATGGACATGCAAGTATGGCGGACACCCTTGCCTTAAGCTATGGCTACTGCTGCTCCACCATCGGGGACTTTCACCCCTCAGGCAACGACCATGTCGGGCACACAATGACAGCGGCGCGCCCGGTTCTGCCGGATCGCGCCGCTTCGTTTTCGATTCTTGAACACGGAATACCGCTGGCAGGCCTACCTGGTCCGCCGCAGGAATGGAGGTATGTCAAGGTCGTCGGCGCCGGCCAAGGGCTTGATCTCCACCCTCCCGGAGCTCTCGCGCCTAGGCAAAGACTTGGTTTTCGCCCCTTCGAAGCCCGTCGCGATCACCGTCACCTTGATCTGATCGCCCATCTGTTCGTCGATAACCGCTCCGAAGATCACGAGCGCATCCGGATCCGCTGAACTCGATATTATCTCAGCCGCCTCGTTCACCTCGAACAGGCCTAAGCTGGATGATCCGGTGATGTTCATGAGTATCCCCTTCGCTCCCTCGACAGAGGATTCCAGGAGAGGGCTGGAGATTGCCGCTCGCGCAGCCTCAACCGCGCGCTGCTCTCCCGTGGCAAGGCCGATTCCCATGAGAGCAGACCCGGCATCTGTCATGATGGTTCTGACATCAGCAAAATCCAGGTTGATGAGTCCGGGAACTATTATCAAGTCGGAGATGCCCTGAACTCCCTGGCGAAGAACGTCATCGGCAATGCGGAATGCCTCAATGATTGACGTCTTCCTCTCCACCACCTGCAGAAGCCTATCGTTGGGGATCACTATCAACGTGTCGACCTTGCCCTTGAGGCCTGCAATGCCCTGCTCGGCCTGGCTCATTCGCCGCCTTCCCTCGAAGGAGAACGGCTTGGTGACGACGCCAACGGTGAGCGCGCCCTGTTCCTTTGCGATCTCAGCGATCACGGGCGCGGCGCCGGTGCCTGTTCCACCGCCCATCCCGCAAGTGATGAACACCATGTCGGCGCCATCGAGTATCTGGGCTAGCTCGTCGCGGCTTTCCTCGGCGGCCTTCTTGCCGACCTCAGGGTTAGCGCCTGCGCCCAGGCCTTTGGTGAGCTTCTCTCCGATCTGGATCTTGTTCGGAGCATCCGACATGCGCAGGGCTTGAGCGTCGGTGTTGAGGGACACGAACTCGACACCCTTGAGCCCAGAAGTGATCATCCTGTTTATCGCGTTGCTTCCGCCGCCGCCAACCCCCACTACCTTGAGGTTAGCCAAATGCTCGCTCTCGAGTTCTAGTTCAAACACCACGCATCCCCCTTGCCCTTCGCCCTAAGAGGAGAAGATATCGCGGAACCACTGCCGCACACCGCTTACGAATCCACCTTGCCTGCGCTGTTTCACAGGTGCTGCCGAGGCAAGCCCTGACTGAGCCCAAGCGTACTTCACCAGCCCTACGGCTGTGGAATACGTAGGGTTCGCAACAACGTCTGCCATGCCAGACACACCTGTGGGAACGCCGAGCCGCGCCGGCAACTGAAGAGCGTCCTGCGCACAGATGATAACGCCCCTCATCTCGGCGGTTCCTCCCGTCACGACCACTCCGGCGGGAAGCTGACTGAGGAGGCCTACGCGCCCGACCTCAGCCTTGACCATGTCCATAATCTGCGCCACGCGGGCCTCGATGATCTCGCATAACTGCCTCCTCGAGATCTGCGAAGCGGGAACGCCCGACGCCACGCTGCCGCTCTGCTGCGCTGCAGGTCCGCACAGCTCGTCCGCACCAACCATATCGGCACGGGCAGCACCGTACCGAATCTTCAGTTCCTCAGCATACGCAACAGGAATGCGCAGCACAAGCGCAATATCGTTGGTGATGTGGCCGCCTCCCACCGGGATCACGGCTGTATGCTGCACGCTGCCCTCAAGGAAAACCGCGATGTCGGTGGTTGCTCCGCCGATATCCACCACCAGCACACCTAGTTCCTTCTCAGGCCCTGCGAGGACCGCCTCGGCCGCTGCGAGAGGCTGCAGGACCACCTGCTCCACCTCGAGCCCCGCGCGTGCAGCGACCCTATGTACGTTCTGGATGGATGTAGCGGAACCAGTGATGATGTGAGTCTCCACCTCGAGCCTGATTCCAGTCATCCCTATCGGCCGCCGTATTCCACGGCAACCATCGATAATGAACTCACGCGGAAGCACATGGACGACCTCCCTATCAGGGGGGATCGCCACCACCTTCGCAGCCTCAAGCACCCTGTCCACATCTTCCTGAGCGATCTCACGATCCGTGCGCCCGACGGCCACAACGCCCTTGCTGTTCATGGATGATACATGGGCGCCGGAAACGCTCGCAACGACCGATACCACACCGCACCCGGACATATTCTCAGCCCGGGCAACCGCATCGGATACTGCTGCGGCGGCAGAATCGATGTCCACAATCACGCCGCGCCTGAGCCCGGCGGAAGGGCCTGTTCCGACCCCGACCACCTCGAGGATGTCGTCATCTCCGCGCTCGCAGATGAGCACGCAGATCTTGTTCGATCCAATGTCGAGACCTACTGTCATGTCCTTCTTGCCCAAGAGCGTCCCCTCCGCCTGATCGCCGTTGGCACGTTGGCGCGTTCGCATTACAGCCCACTATTCGAGATGCGCCGCAGAAAACCCTTCGCACGCATTCACTTATCTCCTGACGCGGATTACCGGCTTGGCCTCCACTCGTATGTCGATATACTCAACATCAAGGCCCTGCTCCCTCACTGAAGCGAGAATGGAATCCAGCACCCTCGCGCGAGATTCGACATCCGCGGGCTTCCCCATGTACACCTTGATGCCATCAGAGGTCCTGACAACGATGTCATCCTTGCGTGAAACGTCAACCTCCGAGATGTTTGGTATCTGCCTCATCGCAAGCTCCCGCCCGACCATTGAGCCGACCATCACAGGACCCTCCGGCCGCACGGCCTCTCCCACGGCAACATAGGACGGGGCCAGGCCGACTATGACCGGGATATCGCGATCAGTGATTGCCTCCGACACCGCCACGGCTCGTCCGTCCGCATCAACCTCAATGAAAAAGCCAGCGTATGGTATGTAAGCGACAGTTGCCCGTTCTGTTAGGGATATTCTTATGGTGTCGGGGCACACCCTCTCCACAGCAGCCGAGGATATGCGAGGGGCTGCCATCAGCCGTCGCCGGATCTCCCTGGTGCGGACCAGGAAAATGTTCACCTCACGGGGAACATCAGCGATGAGGAGAATCTCCTGATCTGAGAGGTAGTTGGCGCCCTGAACCGTGACGCCGTGAACTCGGAAATACGGCGAGTTCAGCCCTGCCAGTGCTGCAAACACCACGAAAAGGAGAGCCGCCGCCGGAAACGTGAGAGCCCGTTTGGGCTTGACTGGCTGTTCCTCTTCAATGTCCAAAATGTCGGAGGAGTCAGGCACTTCCCACACCCCCATGACGGTGACGCGCCTGACCCCATTATACCATGCTCGAGGCTGGCTCGTTGACTATGCGGCATGATCGTGCGGCATAATCGAGAGGCGACTCCGGGGCGCATCAGTCGGCGGCGGCAGCGATAGGGACGTCCGTCATGAGTTCGACCTTCGCTCCGATCGACGCGAGCTTGGTCGCTATCCCGTCGTATCCCCGCTGGATGTGGTCTACCCCATCTATCACTGTCTCTCCACACGCAGCTAGACCCGCAATGATGAGGGCCGCTCCCGCTCGAATGTCAGGAGCTGACACCCGAGCTCCCGTCAACTCAGATACTCCCCGTATTACCGCAGTGCGGCCGTCCACCCCTATCTGCGCGCCCATCCTCACAAGCTCATCCACATATCTGAACCTGCTGTTGAAGATGTTCTCCGTGATCACGGACGTTCCTCGCGATGTGGAAAGCATCGCGGCCATAGGCGCCTGAAGGTCGGTGGGAAACCCCGGGTAGGGCATGCTCTTCACGGTGATCGGCTCTGGCCTGCCGTTCATGATGACCCGCACGGAGTCCTCTGAGAAGACAACAGACGCCCCAGCCTCAGATAGCTTCGCTGCGAGCGCTTCTAGATGCTCAGGGACCACGTCATATACTGTCACATCCCCGCTGGCGGCGGCAGCAGCGATCATATATGTTCCGGCCTCTATCCTGTCGGGCATGACCGAGTAGTTCGTTGATCCGAGTGAGCTCACTCCCGTTACCCTGATGGTGTCGGTGCCTGCGCCCCGGATCTCAGCCCCCATGCGCACAAGGAAGTTCTGCTGGTCCACGATCTCGGGCTCGCGGGCTGAATTCCTTATGATTGTGGCGCCAGATGCAAGGCATGCGGCTGCCATCAAGTTTTCCGTAGCCCCCACACTCGGGAAATCCAGATGAATGTCCGCCCCGACAAGCCGGGACGCCTTGCCGATCACATATCCGTGCTCCTCTGAGAACTCAGCGCCCATCGCGGCAAGCCCCTTGAGATGCAGATCTATCGGTCGAGATCCCAGTGGACAACCCCCGGGAAATGGCATCTTCACCGCGCCAAACTTCGCAAGAAGAGGCCCCAGCAACTGCACCGAGGCTCGCATCCGCCTCGCCATCGACTCCGGCGGTTCACAGGAGGACATGCAGTTCGGGTCGATCACAACCGTATCAGGCCGCAGCGAGCATACGCTGGCCCCAAGCATTCTAAGAAGATCGCACATGGTATCTACATCGGTAATGCCTGGCACATTCCCGATGGTGCACTTCCCAGTCGCCATTGTTGCAAGTGCAAGCAGCTTGAGGCAGGAATTCTTGGCGCCGCTGGCCCGCACCTTTCCCCCGAGCTGCGCGCCTCCGGCTATTTTCAGCGAATCCATGGCGGACTAACCTCCCACCACCCTCACTTCTGGAACAAGCTCCACTCCGAACTTCTCATAAACAGTCCTCTTCACGACGTCCATCAGGATCAGCACATCCCGCGCAGTCGCCCCGCTAGCGTTCACAATGAAGTTCGCATGCACATTCGATATCTCTGCGCCGCCCACTCGCATTCCCTTGAGCCCGGCGGCATCGATGTATCTGCCCGCTCCGCGGCCAGATGGGTTCTGAAAGACACACCCGGCGCTGGGAAGATGCAGGGGCTGCTTGATCCTGCGGTCTTTCATGTACCCTGCCATCCTCGCTGCAACATCGTGGGGAACGCCTGGTTTCAGCGAAAGCACCGCCTCGTACGCCACTGCATCTCCGTGGGATAGCCTGCTCGATTTCTGACCAAACTGCATCTCCTCAGCGGTCCTCGTCGAGATCGAACCGTCGAGACCTGCAGTCATCACCTCTCTAGTGACATCGCCTACGGTGCTCGAGTAGGCGCCGGCGTTCATGGCCAATGCCCCTCCAAGAGAACCCGGTATTCCCACCGCCCATTCGAGGCCAGACAGCCCTCGTTCGGCGCAGACCCTGGCGAGCGCTGGCAGGCTGACGCCGCATCCCGCCTTAACCTGCGTGGAATTGAATGAGATCCTGTCTAGGCCCGGGCCGATCCGAAGGACCACCCCGCGTATGCCTTCATCGGCGACAAGAAGATTGGTCCCATTCCCCAATACGAAAACAGGCAACCCCTCATTCCATGCCCACGAAAGAACAGTAATGAGGGACTCGCTATCGTGCGGCGAAACAATCACGTCGGCCGGGCCACCGATCTGGAACGATGTATGGTTGCTCATGGGCTCGTTCCGGAGTATCACCCCACTGAACGAGAGTGCCAGACGCGTGACCTGTTCATCGGTGACCATGCTCGCCATCGATTTACCACCGCCCATCCCGAGATGGCCCGGGGCATGCCCCCGAGCGGAGTAGCTCTTCGGCAAAGCTCCGCGATGTCCTGTATATGTCTCCGGCGCCCATGGTCACTATGGTGTCGCCGGGACGCGCCGTTTCTGACATGAACCGCTCCAGAGCGCCTTTGTCAGGCAGGTATACAACGGGCCTGCCCTCATAGGCCGCAATGCGCTCCGCAAGGTCCTGGCCAGATACGCCCGGAATCGGCGATTCGCCCGTGCCTTCATAGTAGATCTCGGTCACGGCTATCAGATCGGCAAGGCTGAACGACCTGGCGAATTCATCCCGCAAGAGCCTAGTGCGGGAGAACCTCTGAGGCTGGAACACCGCCACAAGCCGTCCGCGGATTGCCTGCCTGATGGCCCCCAGGGTAGCTCGTATCTCGGCTGGGTGATGGGCATAGTCATCCACGACCACAATGTCGTTCACCTGCGCCAACACCTGGCATCTGCGGTCAGCTCCAGTGTACTTCGCCAAGGCCCTCCGAATGGCATCGAAGTCCAGTCCAATCTGATCGCACACAGCGATTGCCGCCAGGGCATTACTCATGTTATGCATTCCAGGCACCAAAAGCTCTACTTGCCCTAGGGCTACTCCGCGGTGAAGGGCCAGGAAGCGGGAGCCAAAACCCGAGGCACGATACTCAGTAGCGGTATAGTCGGCCTCCGATGCCACCCCGTATCGCACTATTCGCCGCTTGAGTTCAGACGCTGCCAGCGCCACATTCGGATCATCGGCGCACAACACCGCAAAACCCAGTGGCTTGATTCTCGACAGGTACTCAGAGAAACCATCGAGGATGCCTTCGAAGGTTCCATAGTGATCGCGGTGGTCATCATCGATATTCGTCACCACGGCAATCTCGGGGTCGAGTTTGAGGAACGATCCGTAGGCCTCATCGGCCTCTGCAATCATGAAATCGCCGCTCCCAGCCCTGCCTCCACTGGCCAACCAGGGAAGCCCGGCGCCAACGGCGATGGTGGGATCAAGCCCGGCTTCAGTGAGTATCAGAGCTATCATCCCTGAGGTCGTGGTCTTGCCGTGGGTGCCAGTGACCCCGATTCCTCTACGCGTGCGCATGATCTCTCCGAGCATCTCCGCCCTGCTCACTATCGAAACGCCTGCGAGCTGCGCCGCTTTCAGTTCCGGATCGTCGGCTGGAACCGCCGCCGATGCCACCACCATATTCGCGCGGACTGCCCTATCCGGGTCGTGCCCTTGATATACCTCAGCTCCTAGGGCGGACATGTCCTCCAGATGTGGCGAATAACGGACATCGGACCCGGATACCGATGCCCCAAGCCCTATCATTATCTGAGCGAGCGGACTCATCCCGCTTCCACCTATTCCGATAAAATGCACCCGCATTCCGCCATCCAAATGGCTGCACCTCTCCTGCCCATCAGCAACTTGCACGCTGCTATTCTATGCCTTTTGCCCTTTCCGAGAGCATGTCCAACCCACTGCCCGCTCCACGCAGTCCGCCACCCGTGCAGTCGCGTCCGGTATTCCCGCCGCTCGTGCCGAATCCCCCATCTGCCGAAGAGCGGACGGAGACGAGATGAGCGACACCACATGTGCAGTCAGGGATTCAGGTGTGAGATCCCGATCCAGGATCACCCTTGCTGCGCCCCTGGCTGCCATCGCCCTGGCATTCTTCTCCTGAACGTTGTCAGGCACGTATGGGTGAGGAACCAACACCGCCGGCACTCCTCTGGCAGCGAGTTCGGCCAGGGTAATGGCGCCTGACCTCGATACCACAAGGTCGGCGCAGGCCAGGGCCTGGGGCATATTGTAAATGTATGGCATCAGTATAAGATCTCCGCTGCCTGAACGCCCTATACCGTCGGGCCCAACGATCACAGGGAGTTCGGCAGCCCCTGCCAACCGAACCGCAGTATCGAATTTCCCCTTCCCGCATGCCAGGACGAGCTGAACACCGTGATCACACCTGAGTTCGCGCCCGGCGGCAGCCGCGATGAACGCCTTGTTGATCGTCTCCGAGCCCTGGCTGCCTCCGAAAGCCAGCACCACTTTGCGCCTGGGGTTCAGCCCCAACGAGCGGATCCCTTCATCCCGCGATGCACTCATGACATCTGCGCGGATTGGATTGCCTGTGAGCACCGCCCTCTCCGGGCGGCGAAGGAACCGCCTCGACTCCTCCCAGCTGATGGCCACCGTCTGCGCGGATCGGGACAGCATGCGATTGGTGACACCCGGAACCACGTTCTGTTCGTGGATGATCAAGGGGCATCCTAGAAGTACGGCTGCAAGCCCGACCGGGCCAGAGGCGTAGCCTCCTGTGCCGATTACTGCGGTTGGGCGGAATCCCCTTATAATAGCAACCGACTGGAACACGCCCTGAACTGCTCGAAATGCCGTGGCAATGGTGTCGGCGGAAAGCTTCCTCCGGAAACCCGATACCCTGATCGCCCGAAAAGGAAACCCCTCACGCGGAACCAGATCTCTCTCAAGGCCCCGGTCTCCTCCAACGAAGAGAATCTCTGCGCCAGGATGCCTCGAGAGGAGTTCGCGCCCTATCGATATCGCCGGATATATGTGCCCGCCTGTTCCCCCGCCCGCCAGAATGAACCTCAGGCGCTGGGCGGAGGTTAAGTCACTGATAGCCAAGCTCATGCCACTCCTCATCCGGGCCCACGGCTCACATGGGGCCGCGCCGCGCAAGGCCGCCCGGGACGTCTCTATCTCTGCCCTACATGGCTGGATATGTTCAATAGTATGCCTATACTGGCCAGCGTAGGCAGGAGTGAAGACCCTCCGGCGCTGATCAGCGGCAGGGTGATGCCAGTTATGGGCATCGAACCGGTCACAACCGCGATGTTCATGAGGGCCTGCAGTGCAATCATTACCGTAATGCCTGCTGCGAGTACGGAGCCGAACGCATCAGGCGCCTGCATGGCAGTGCGGAAGCCCCTCACCGCGAACAGAACGTACAGGGCAATCACCGTTGCAGTGCCAAGGAAACCGAGTTCCTCTCCGATTATGGCGAAGATGAAGTCGGTGTGCTGCTCAGGGAGGTAGAAGCACTTCTGCCGGGATAACCCCAGCCCCACGCCTACCAGCCCTCCCGACCCAAGGGCGAGAAGCGACTGTATTATGTGGAACCCGGAATCCAGCGGATCTGCCCACGGGTCCATGAAGGATGTCAGCCTTCGCATCCGGTATGGCTCCGATTTCGCCAGGAGGTAGATCACGGGGACGGCAAGTGACCCGATGCCTAGGAGATGCCCGACATTGCATCCCGCCACCATCACCGTGAGACCGCCCACACCCACCAAGGTAATGGCGGTGCCGAGATCAGGTTCTGCGAATACGAGAAGCGCAGCCACCCCCACCACAGACAGGGGCACAATGATCCCGCGAAGGAAATCCTTCACTCGCTCCTGCGGCCCTGAAAGGTATGCCGCGAGCCACATCACCAAGAACAGTTTGGCGAACTCGGATGGTTGGAATCGCGCGAAGCCAAAACCGAGCCACCGCCTTGATCCAGCCACCAGCTTTCCGATGCCAGGCACAAGCACCAAGGCCAATGAGCCCACACCTACGACAGCGAGTACGCCCGCGGTCTTCTCCCATACATGGTAGTTGATCCTCATCGCCAGCAGAAGCCCGGCGAGGCCGATCACCGCCCACAGGGATTGCCGCTTGAGGTAGTGATACGGATCTCCCTGTTCATAGAAGGACGTCACAGAGCTCGCACTGAACACCATGACTATTCCTATCCCAAGCAGCGCAAGTGCGACTATGAGCAAGACCAGGTCCGGAAGACCTCGCCGATCACGCATGCCAACCCCCCACATTCCGCGCGGTTCACAGAGCCATGAAGCCGAGAACCCCGAAGAAAGCAGCGACGATCCAGAATCTCACCACCACCTGGGTTTCCGGCACTCCCGAGAGCTCGAAATGGTGATGGATAGGCGCCATCCTGAACACGCGCTTCCCCGTCAGTCTGAAAGACGCAACCTGGATGATATCAGAGAGAGTCTCCATGACGTACACCCCTCCGATGATCACCAGTATGAACTCCGTCTTGGTGAGCACGGCCATGCAAGCGAGGGCAGCCCCTAGGGCGAGGGAGCCGGTGTCGCCCATGAATACACGGGCAGGGTAGGCATTCCACCAGACGAACCCCAGACACGCCCCGCCAACTGCGCCTGCGAACACCGCCATCTCGGCGTTTCCGATGCTCCTGGCCACCGCAAGGTAGGCAAAGGAGGCGACTGCCACCGTTCCGCCAGCTAGTCCGTCAAGCCCATCGGTGAGGTTTACGCCATTAGTGGCCGAGATGAGCACGAGGGCCACGAATGGAATCTTCCAAATGCCAAGGTCGATGAGGCGACCGTGGGTGAACGGCACAATAACCGCCGACCCGAGGTTCGGCGAGGCGTAGGCGTACATGCCCAGGATGATGCCTAGCGCGCCCTGTAAGAGCAGTTTGTGTCTGGCCCGGAGGCCTAGAGACCGATGGGCTACCACGGATACGTAGTCATCGGCCATTCCGATAAGCCCACATCCCGTTGTGATGAACAGAGCCCACGGGAGTTCATTGAAAGACCGGCTTCCGGAGACTGCTCCGATGACCACGGCTGCCAACATGATGACCCCGCCCATGCTAGGAGTGCCAGACTTCTTCAGGTGCGAGGCTGGTCCATCGGTCCTCACCACCTGCCCGTACTTGAGCCTTCGCAGATATCCGATTACCGGCGGCCCGATCAGAAGGCTCACTGCCAGAGCCACTGTCCCAGATACTGCGGAACGCATAAGAACCTCGCTCACGCCAACTCACCCTGCCCGTCTTCACCCTGCACGAGGGAAGCGACAATCTCCTCCATGTGCATCCCCCTCGACCCCTTAACAAGCACCACATCGCCTTCTCGTGCGAGGACCGTCGCGGCGGCGGCGGCCGCAGCGTTGTCGCCGCATTCCAACACCATATCGTTGCGTAGTCCCTCTTCCCGCGCCGCTCTTGCGAGATCTGACGCGTGGGCGCCCACAGCCACTATTCCGGCAACGCCTGCCCTTGCCGCATGCCTTCCGACTCGGGCATGGGCGCATGCGCTCGCCTGCCCAAGTTCGAGCATCTCTCCCATGACGGCAATAACCCGCCTGCCTGCAGCGTGGACAACCGCAGCATCGATGGCGCACTCCATGGACGCAGGGTTCGCATTGTAGCTGTCATCTATCACCACGTACCCGGCAGGCGCAGGTTGGAACTGCATTCGCATGGATGAGGGCGCGAAAGAGGCCAGCCCGGCCGCCATGGCTTCCGCGTCCATCCCGAACTCGATTCCCACCGCCAAAGCCGCCAAGGCGTTCACCACATTGTGCATGCCTGGCAAGGGAACAGTGAACCTGATTGCCCTCTCCGCCATGCCCGACGCCCCAAGTGTGAAGCTGGAACTACCTGATTGCAGATCAACGGCGTCCGGCCGGATCAAGCAGTGATCCCCAAGGCCGTATAGTATCACTCGGACTCCGGCCTTGGCCGAGGCGCCCATGGCCCTGGTCAACGGATCATCGCCATTGAGGATCGCCGCTCCTCCGGGCTCGAGAGCCTCGATGAGCTCTGCCTTGGCGACAGCGGTATTCTCTCTCGATCCAAGGAGCTCAATGTGGGCGTCGCCCACGTTTGTGATAACGCCCATAGTAGGGCGCACAATCTGCGCCAAGCTTGCGATCTGCCCGCGGCCTCTCATAGCCATTTCAACCACTGCACAGTCGTGCTCAGACCCCATTCCGAGCACCGTGAGGGGTACGCCGATCTCATTGTTCTGATTCCCAGCCGTGGACGCCACACGGCGCCTCGACGACAGGACCGATGCGATCATGTCCTTTGTCGTTGTCTTGCCGGCACTGCCCGTAACGCCCACTACTGGCAGGTTCAGCGCCTGCCGGTGAACGGCGGCCAGTGCGCCCAGAGCCGCCAGCGTGTCAGTGACATGGATCACGCCGAATCTCGGATCTAGGGCCTTCGCGTCATTCGGAATTCTCGACACCACGGCGCCAGCGGCGCCGGCAGCTGCAGCAGCTTCCACGAATGCGTGCCCGTCCCCTCGCTCTCCACGCAAAGCAAAGAAGATGGCGGAAGGCCCGGCAAGCCTCGAATCCACTACCGCAAAACGGACCTCACGGCCTGCATCTCCCGACTGCAAGGTTCCCCCAACTGCCGAGGCAACCTGGGCTAGGGTGTATGAAAACAAGTCAAATCAGCTCCCTGATCGCGGCGCGCGCCACTTCCCTGTCATCGAAGTGGATCGTCCTATCCCGAAATATCTGGTAGGTCTCATGACCCTTGCCTGCTATGAGAACCACATCTCCACGCCGCGCCCATCCAATCGCCGTACGGATCGCCTGCGCCCGGTCAGGCTCCACGACCCATCGTCCATCCCGGCAGCCCATTCCGCCGATGATCTCACCGATTATCGCATTCGGCGCCTCGCTTCTGGGATTGTCCGAGGTGACGATGGTCAGGTCCGCCATCTCCGCGGATATCCTCCCCATAAGCTGGCGCTTGGTTCGGTCGCGGTCACCGCCGCATCCGAACACGGATATGACGCGGCCCTGAGCCATCTCTCGGGCAGTCGCAAGTACATTGGCCAGGGAATCCGGAGAATGGGCGTAGTCCACAATCACGGCGAAATCTTGCCCTTCCGACACCGCTTCAAACCGCCCGGGGACTCCCGGGAAATGCTCGACCGCGACAGCAGCGGGCTCAAGCTCAACTCCTAAGGCGCGAGCCGCGGCTATGGCGGCCATCGAGTTGTACACATTGAACGCGCCAACAAGAGATGACGACACTCGCACCGACGAGGCGCCTTCCCGCAGCATATATGCGAGCCCCCTGCCGCCAGGTGAAATGTCCTCCGCTCGGAAGTCGGCGTTCGCGCCACGCTGTGAGTAGGTGATTACCTCCGCTCCACCGCTCTGTGCAGCGGCAATCATCGAAGCCCCGTACGGGTCGTCCAGATTGATGACTGCCCTCTTCGGCCAGGGCTTGGCGTCACGCCTGCCGTAGGCGCCTAGGGTGCGGAAGAAACCCGCCTTGGCGTCGACGTAGTTCTCGAGCGTCCTGTGGAAGTCCATGTGGTCATGGCCGATATTCGTGAAAACGCCAACATCGAAATCGATATGAGCGATCCTGCCAAGGGACACGGCATGAGATGATACTTCCATCACACAATGGGTCTGCCCAGCTGCCGCCATTTCGTGCATTAGCTTCTGAATGTCCGCGGCTTCAGGTGTGGTGTTGGGCGCAGGGACGACGCTCCCGCCCGCGCGGTAGGAAATGGTGCCCAAAAGCCCTGCGGGGCGCCCTGCCCATTCGAGTATCGAGTGCAGGATACTGGCAGTCGTCGTCTTCCCCTTGGTTCCTGTCACTCCCGCAACACTCAGCACAGATGAGGGGTCGCCGTACAGCGCAGTGGCCATGTCTCCCAGAGCCGCCCTGGCATCAACGGCCTTTACGACTGCTGTCCCCGCCGGGACGTCAATATCCCTCGATACAAGCACCGCGCTTGCACCGCGGGAGATAGCATCGGAAACGAAACTGTGGCCATCAATGTTGGCCCCCACGAAAGCTGCGAACAGCACGCCTGCCCCGGAAACGCGTCGCGAATCGTACACGAGGCTCCCGATCATGGCGTCGGCGTCGCCATGGAGTTCGCATCCTGGAGTGCGGGCAACGAGTTCGCCCAGACTCATCTGTGGCATCTGCATCAGTCCTCCAGGTATATGGTGACCATTGTATCGGCCTTCACCACTGTGCCCGCAGCAGGTTCCTCCCGTACGACTAGACCCTTCCCCACCGGATTCACGCTGAGGCCCCGGGCCCCAAGGAGCAGCGCAGCGTCCTTGAGCGTCCTTCCAATTACATCAGGCACTTCCACCTCAGCATCGTCAGGATTATACCGCTCTGCAGGGGTAAAGTAAACGACGACTGTGGTCCCTGCATCCACTCGCGCCCCTGCCTTCGGAGTCTGTTCCGTGGCGACCGACCCACTTCCCTCTGCTCTCGTCGAGAGCTTCGCCGCACTCAGGATCGAATTTGCATCATCTGCAGACTTGCCGACCACATTAGGCACCGTCACTGTCTTCTTCACCGAACTGCCAGTAGGTCCGTAGGTCGGAGGCAGTTCGAGGTAGCGCAGAGCATCCTCCATTGCCGCCTTGAAGATCGGCGCGGCGATCACTCCGCCGTACTTCACATCCACGGTGGGCTCATCAAGCACCACCAGTATGGCGATCCTAGGGTCGTTGGCCGGTGCGAAACCCATGAACGAAGCCACTCGCTTCTCTCCGTATCCCCCACGCTCCGGCTTCTGCGCAGTCCCTGTCTTGCCAGCCACCGCATAGCCCGGCACTGCCGCGCGTGAGCCGGACCCGTTCACCACCACTGATTGAAGTATGGTCGATAGCTCGGAGGCGGTCTTCGCGGACACAGCCTGCCTTATCTTGGTTGGCTGGAACCTCTGAATGACTTCCCCCTCGGGGCTGAGCACCTCCCGCACCAGCATAGGCTTCATGAGGGCGCCGCCGTTGGCGATTGCGCACATTGCGTTCAGGAGCTGAAGCGGGGTGACTGATATGCCCTGGCCGAATCCATAGGTTGCGAGTTCCACAGGGCCGATCTTCTTCACCTGATGGGTTATCCCGGCAGCCTCGCCCGGGAAATCGATTCCGGTCCTCTCGGAGAGCCCCATCGCCCTCACATACTGGAGAAACTTCTCCGTTCCGAGTTTCAGCGCGATGGACGCAAACACTGGGTTACAGGAGTTCTCCGTGGCCTGAGTGAATGTCTGCGACCCATGCCCCCCGGCCTTCCAGCACTTCATCGTCCTGTCTTCCACTTTGATGAATCCTGGATCGAAGAACATGGTGTTCGGCGTGACCACACCTTCCTCAAGCGAGGCAGCGGCCGTCACCACCTTGAATGTGGAACCCGGCTCATACATGTCGCAGATGGCGAAGTTGCGCCTGTTCGCCCCTGGATACTGGGCGTAGTTGTTCGGGTTGAACGTAGGGCGGATCGCCATGCCGAGCACCTCAGACGTGCGCGGGTCCATGGCGAGAATGAGCCCGCGCGATGCACCAGTGTCGACGAGTGCACGATCGAGCTCCCGCTCGCAGATGAACTGGATCACCTCGTCAATAGTGAGCACTATGGAGTTTCCATCGACTGGGGGAATACGGGATTGCCTGCCTCCCTCAATCTCCCTGCCAGCCGCATCTCGTTCAGCAACTATCTGGCCTCGCACGCCGCGCAGCTGGGAATCGTAGTACTGCTCAATTCCCTCAAGGCCTTGGTTGTCGATTCCGGCAATTCCGATGACCTGCGCCGCCAGAGTGTCTTTCGGATAGAACCGCTGTCCGCTCTCAACCACACCTATGCCGCTCAGTCCGAGCTTCTTGACGGCATCGGCGACATCGTGTTCCACCTTCCGTCTGAGCCAGACCGTCTGCTGACGAGCTGTGAGGTTCTTCAGAAGAGTTTCCTCGGCAACGCCCAGCAGAGTCGATAGCTTCTTCGCCGCATCCGAGGGGTCACGGACGTCGGCCGGAGCAGCGTACACAGAATCGGCACTGATGCTTACAGCCAGTTCCCTGCGTTGCCGATCATAGATCGTGCCCCTTCTTGCCTCCACTGGGACAGGACGCATTCTCTGATCCAACGCTAGCTTGGTGTAGAAGGGCGACTTCACGATCTGAATCCATGCCAGCCGGAGCACGAGTGCAAGAAAAAGCAGCGTCACCAGGACAATCACCCGATAGGCCCTTGCCCTGATGACGACAGGCGACACCGATACTCCTGAGACGTTTCTGTTGTGGATCTGCCTGCCAGGCGCCGCGCGGCGGTAGGCTTTCCTGGCGTTAACGGATCTAGATGGCACCTCTCATGCCTCCATGACCTTCGTTCAATCGAGAACAACAGGGAGCTGCGCCGGGGCGTTCGCAAACCACGCGGCTACGAGGCTGGATGCCGCGGCCATTGCCATATGCTGTATCGCCCCCGATACCGAAGCGAGCACTGTCGGCGGCTCGGACAGCGCGCGGGCCGCAGGCGTGGACACGGAGGCCGAAGCAACCTGCGGCCTTGCATCGACCATCACCACTCCAGTGGCTGTTGGATCCACCATTCCTAACTGAACACGGGCTGCACGGTCGATTCTATCGAGGGATGTGAGGCGTGCGAGCTCCAGTGACCTCCGATCGTACTCGTTTCTCAGCGCGGCCAAACGAGACTCGGCTCGGACGCGTCCATCGGACGCTCGGACTATCTCTGCTCTCTGGGCCAGGTATGCAACGAGAACCACGACAGCTGCAATGGCGACTGTTGCGCACGCCGCCACGAATCTCCGACCCCTTGTGGCCCTCCGCGCAGCTGCGTGCCGTCCCACCTCACCGATTCTCGAACTGCTGCACTCCATGGCTATTCGCCCCCTCACAAGCCTAGAACCTTTCGCACGGCCCTGAGCTTGGCGCTCCTGGCGCGCGGGTTCAACGCTATCTCTTCCTCTGATGGCAACGCGGGTTTCCTCGTGATCACATCCACCTGCTTTACACGGCCGCATATGCATTCAGGCATCGACGGCGGGCAGGTGCATGGCCTCTCTGCACTCCTGAATGCCTCTTTCGCAATCCTGTCTTCGAGCGAGTGGTATGAGATGGCCACGATTCTCGCTCCTGGTGCAGCGCACTCAATGGCGCCCTCGAGGCCGCGCCTAATCGCGCCGAGCTCATCGTTCACAGCTATCCGCAGAGCTTGGAATGTCCTTCTGGCTGGGTGGGGGCCTTCTCTTCTCGCCCCGCGGGGCACCGCCGCCAGGATGATGCCAACCAGATGCCCTGTGGTGAGTATGGGTTTGGTGTGCCGTGCATCCACGATGAACTGGGCTATCCTCGCCGCCCACCGTTCCTCGCCATACTCTCTGATGATCCGTTCCAGCTCATCCTCGCTCTCGGTGTTCACCAGATCGGCCGCGGACATTCCTGACGAAGCATCCATCCGCATGTCCAGCGGAGCATCCTCGCGGAACGTGAACCCGCGTTCCGCAGAATCAAGCTGGTACGAACTGACTCCAAAGTCAAAAAGCATACAATCGGGAGGGCGTGGAGCCTCTCGCCCCACGATTTCCCCCACAAGAGCGTAGTTCCCCTGAACGAGCCTGATTGCGCACTCCTGCCCTGATAGGGTTCTCTCCGCAGCCGCCAGTGCGTCCTGGTCTCTGTCGATGCCGAGGAGGAATCCAGCGGGTCCGATCCTCTCAGCGATCCGGGCAGAGTGACCCGCGCCGCCCAGAGTGCAATCCACTGCAACATCACCTGGGCCCGGGTTCAGAAACTGCAAAACCTCTCGGAGCATGACTGGGGTGTGGGCGTAGTCCATCGAATCTCGTTCCACGCTTCCTGCGGCAGGCGGCCCTGCTCGTGCCGAGCCCACCATATCGCAACGTTGTCGCCTTACTGCAGCGAGACCAGCTTCTCTGCGATCGCCTCATAAGAGCCGGAGACCCGGGCCAGGTACTCGTCCCACGCCTCGGCTCCCCATACCTCAAACCGCGACGACACGCCGATTATCACGATATCCCTGTTGATCTTCGCATATTCCCTGAGATGGCCAGGGACAAGGGCTCTGCCTTGGCGGTCCAGTTCACACTCTGATGCTCCAGAGAAGAACAATCTTGAGAAGGCTCGGCCATCTGCCATGGTCATCGGAAGGCTTGTTAGTTTGGCCTCTTGCGTTCGCCACTCATCCATGGCGAATCCGAAAAGGCAAGTGTCGAGCCCCCGGGTGAGAACAAAGCTATCCCCAAGTTCCTCCCGGAACCTGGATGGGACTATGATGCGGCCCTTGTTGTCGAGGGAGTGCCTGTACTCTCCTATGAACACCGTGACCCACCACTTTGCTCCACTTTACTCCACTTGACCGATTACTTCTATGCTGTGAGGCTTTCTCCTTCAATGCTCCGCAAATATCCCGGGCGATGTGAGCGAGAATTGGCAAGAAGAAAGGGAGGGCACGTGCCCTCCCCGGGTGCAGTATAGGTATGAAACCGTTAGGACGCCACCCTCATCCTGATGAAGTCGTCCCTTAGGATCGTCATCAAAACGATGATCCTCGGGTCGCGGGTATCTCCGAACCGCCTCCTGACCACACCTTCACAGCGGAACCCGCATTTTGAGTAACACCTGATGGCCCTGGCGTTATTAGCGCACACCCTCAGATAAACCCGCCTCAGGCCCATCTGGCCAAAAGCCAATTCGAGCACTGCCCGAACCGCTTCTGAACCGTAGCCCCGGTTCCAGTAGGCGGGCTCTCCTATGCGAACCACCAGTTCTGCATCTCCGCTCCGCCACGCGATCTCGATCAGCTCAATATCGCCGATAAGCACACCGGCATCTGACTCAATGGCCATGGCTGCACTGTTCCTATCGCGCATAAGCGCCATGAACTTCGCCTTCGACTCCTCTTGAGTCCGAGTCGATCCACCCATGAGATCGGCTACGTCAGAGTCTTCATCCCATGCAACCAAAGCGTCGAGATCTCGCTCTGCCAAGGGGCGGAGCGTCGCTTTCTCCCCTTCACCCATCTACGACCCCTCTTCCGGTTCGACTCCACCTCCCCACGCTGGCATGTGGATTCGCCCCGGAACGGTCGTTCACCTCCAAGAAACTGTATCCAATCCATCGCATTTGCGCCCGCGTTGCCGCGTACGGATCCGACTGCAGGGGCACCAGAAGAAGACGACTCACACACGTCTGAAAAACCAGTTAGAAATATGGATCATTGCGAATATCGCAGGGCGCTCGCGTCGAGTAGACCCCGGATGCACCCCCCTCCTGTGGTCGGAACCGAATCACCGTGGCTGCACGATCAGTTTGATGGCGGTTCGTTCCTCTCCATCGATCATAACATCGACAAATGCAGGCACGCACACGAGATCCAGGCCACTTGGAGCAACGAATCCCCTCGCAATCGCGACGGCCTTCACCGCCTGGTTTATCGCCCCAGCCCCTATCGCCTGGAGTTCAGCCATACCGCGTTCACGTATGACACCTGCAAGAGCACCAGCCACCGAGTTGGGGTTGGATTTGGCAGAGACCTTTAGCACCTCCATAGCACCATCCTCCTGATCAGGTTGCACACATAGCACCTAATATAGGAGTATTATTCTCCGATTGGAAAACTCCTTCTTTCATCTGCCACCCGCATCACTCCGATGTTCCGTCAAATTCCTCGAAAATCCGTTCTATCGACCGTGCACGGCCAGTTGAGTGACTGATGTCGACCACTACTGCGCATACCGACACCCTCCCACGTCCCACCTCGAACTTGGAAGGCAGTGCGGAGATGAACCGCGGGATCACCGTGTCCGGGTTCATGCCTATCACCGAGTTGACCGGGC
>JAYFQW010000011.1 GCA_034926675.1 Clostridia bacterium
GTTAAGGTTGCGGTTTTTGAGGGCATCGGCAAGACAGTCTTTAAGGACAGAGCGGAGTTCTCGGGTTCGCTGCTAAAGCAGGTCAATGATGTTTACGAGTACATCGGGAAGTACAACCGAACAAGAGCCGAGTTCTCGGGACTGAAGCGTATTGACATGCCTGATTATCCGCCGGAGGCTGTGCGAGAGGCGCTGCTAAACGCCATTGTTCACCGTGACTATTCTTACAGCGGCAGCATCCTCATCAGCATCTTTGATGATCGTATCGAGCTTGTCTCGCTCGGTGGGCTTCCGAAGGGAATAGCGCACAGCGATCTGATGCTGGGCGTTTCGGTCCTGCGCAATAGCCGACTTGCCAATGTGTTCTATCGCCTACACCTCATAGAGGCGTTCGGCACAGGAATTCCGAAAATCATGGAGTGCTATCGTGGGCGAAAGGCACAGCCGGTCATCGAGATCTCTGACAATGCCTTCAAGATAACGCTGCCCAACACCAATCTCCACCGGGAGGTTTCTGTTGAGTCTGACGGCCTTTCAGATGCTGAGCGCAAAGTCATGGACTACTTGATTGGGCGCAATGCCGTTTCGAGACGAGATATAGAAGCGACTATCGGGCTCTCGCAGAGCACGACCATCCGTGTTCTCAATGCGCTTACAGAGAAGCAGCTGGTCCTGAAGCACGGCAGGGGCAAAAACACAACATATGCTGCTGTGAGTAGATAGGGCCCACTTATCATGCCCAGCGGCGGACGGCATCTCCTACTCCCTGAGGACTCTGAGGCCCGCGACGACACAAAACGTCTCATTAGCTCTCCTGAGGCAGACTTCAGAGTACATGCCATCTCCTCTAGGTGTGCAGTCTGCTTCGAGTCCTCACCGCATGTCATGCACGATGTGTTTTCGAACTACAGGAGTCTCACATGGCGGCTGTCTCGTCAATGCCCCCACCTACCACTACCCAAGACAATAACGAGAAGAGCTGACACTACTGGGGTGAATGTACCTTTCTCACCAGTAGTATGCCTGCAATGCCGATCTCAATAAGCGCCAACGAATAGAGGGCGATTGAAGCGATGACCAGTGCCCAAACCCAGCCCGTCGGCTCAGTTGCACCTGAGGCGAGTCCGCTAACGACGGCATAGAGTTGGCCGCCGCCAAGAAACGCTACTGCGCCACCGAAACCCCAACCAATGAGCTTCTGATGGGAGCGCGCCCGCCGAGCCGCCCACAGGAGCAGTAGTGCACCAACGAAGGCGATGGGAAAGAGCTCAGCTGGCATCAGATAGTCGAATCGGAACGCGCCGCGAGATATCGTTACAACTATGGATGTTAGGACAGCGAACAAGATAGGAATCCACACAAGTACTGTGCCCACAACGGCTAGAAGTCTAGTGAGAATACCCTTGCGATCCATTTGCCTTCCCCCCTCGAGGCTCCAAGGCCTCATTCCATACGACTTCTTACTTCTCATTATATGTTTGTGTACGCAAAAGCAAATCTGGCTCTTCTACAGATTCGATGCCTCAATCGGTCGTTGTCGTGGGCTTCGGATAGTCCACACCAAACAGCTCTACCGTGACCTTCTTCATCCTCTGTTCGGAGAAGGTGATGTTGCGTATCGCGGCAAGTATCCATCCCTCCACCACCTGAACTCCCTTTTCGACCTTTGCCTTGTCCCTCGGCTTGCGGGGCCGCGCAGGGATAACCACCGCGCCGTAGTATTCGGCCATCTCGCTGTACGTAGGATTCATGTCCGGCTCGTAGCGACAACTTTTCGATATCCCGGTCTTGAGATTGTCGGGTACCCGTATCTCTGCCGATCCCCCAATAGACTCCAGGCGGAATCCACTATCGGCACGGTCTCGCCGGCGAAGTCCACCAACATCTTTTCGCCGGCGCGATGTGTTTGCCGCATTACGACGTCAAGCTTGCGCACCCATTCGCGGTAGTGTGCGCAGAATTGGCTGCACTGGATCTCATCGGGGTTTGCCTGCTTGTACTCATACCCGTTGAACTGGGCGTTTGTCACGTGAGTGCGGAAGTTGGGTATCTGAGCTTCACACTGAAGCAGGCCGCGATCAGGCAGGGAAAGGGCGGTGAGGCCCGCCTGGCGCCCTTGAGCACGAAGGCCGTCAGGGCCCTCCAGAGAATGTTGGGCCAGCGTGAGGACAAGCAACCCTGGGTCTTCCGCTCCAACTATGATCAAAGGATCAGCAAGACCAGTGTCCAATGGCACATACGCAAATTGGGTGAGCAGGCCGGATTGACCTTTCAGTTGACGCCCCACCATCGCAGCATAAGAACTACGCAGCACTATGCCAGAACTCAGCTGGAGAGAGTCGAGTACCATTATCGACGAGTCTTCGCTCAAAGCCATAGCGTGTGTCTTGCGTGACACAGCAAGCCCGTGACAGCGGCATGCAGCATCTGAACGCCGATGCAGTCTCATGTGCCGTGCTGCATTGGCCCTTCTGTGATCTGCTGCCCGAGGTCTTGGCACCGGCGTTCTAGCATTTTGGTGTTGTGAGGACGAAGCGCTGCGTGCATACGATGGATCCAGAGACCGTGGCTTCACCAGATTTCGAATTTGACATCCAGGCTATGTGCGTATTGGGGAGTTTCTCTTAGCTGTACGGCGGAGTGTCGGCAACGAGGATACAGAGTTTGATGGCTTCGAGATCCTCGAGCGGCTTGTCCCTGATGCCAGGGGATCAAGGAATGCGGCGCAGCGTTACGATTGAAGGAGCGTCGCTCTGGTCAGATGACACTTGCAATCCAGCTACATCTGGGTTTGGCTGCTTACTTCAGTTGAAGACGCTCGCGCAGACAGCGCACGGTGCGTCATAAGGGTGTAGGCCTGTTCTTGAGGGTTTCGCCAGGGCGTCCTTTGGCGCTTGATGCCCAGTACACGTGAAGGTGCACCATCGATTGCTCGGCACAACGTGTCAATGACTTTATTACATGCACATACTTCTTTATTTCTGAAGAACCAACTACATGAAGCAAAGTATCACGGAGAATGCGCTTTAATCTAGGCGAGTTTATCTTGCATTATGAAGAGAGTTATGCCTATATTGAAGTGAGGTGGTCGCTGTGGTTGGGTATGTTGAGCTTGCGCAATTGAAGACTTTCTCCGTGGCAGATGCGGAAGCTATCACCGGCAACAGGAAGTCGGCCTATTCAATGGTCAATCGGCTGATGAAGAAGGGACTTGTGAGGAAGATCAGGAACGGTCTTTACTCCTGTGTAAATCCTGAAACAGGTGACGTTATCGCGTCCAAATACCATATAGCTACTGCAATCAACAAGACTGCCTATGTCTCTCATCACAGCGCCTTTGAGTTCTACGGCGTGGCGAACCAGGTCTATTATGACGTCTTTGTTGCATCCAAGTCTCGTTTCGCCGATTTCAGTTTTGGAGGCATAACATATAGATTCGTTGCTTCCAAATTCTGTGATGGAGTGGTTGAACCTGCGAACACTGAAGGCATTCGCGTGACGGATTTGGAGCGTGCGGTGATCGACAGTATGAAGGACTTCAGCAGAATCGGAGGTTTGGAGGAGCTCCTTCATTGCATTGACATGATCACCTTCTTGGATGAAGGAAAACTGAAGCTGTACCTGGACCGCTATGATTTGCAGTTTCTGTATCAAAAAACGGGCTACATTCTGGAGCAATACCAACGGGATCTGAAGATTTCCGATGGATTCTTTGAGTACTGCCTGAGCCGCATCGGCAAGAGCACCCGCTATCTTCAGTCGGACGGGCTAGGCGATAGCGTGTACAACAGGAAATGGAGGCTGGTCGCTCCGAGGAATCTATTCCATATGTATGAACAAGGGGGCGACGAATTTGCCTAGGTACAGCAGAAACTTTCTCGCCAGGCGCTCTGAAGATACTGGGTTTGTGCGTGACACTCTGGAAAAGGTTTATAGACTCGTAGATATACTGGAGTATTTCAACCGTAATCCACTGTTGAGGGAAAGCGTAGCCCTAAAGGGTGGCACAGCGATCAACCTCACAATATTCAACCTACCACGCCTCTCTGTCGATATTGACTTGGATTATCTCAAGCCAGTTAGCCGAGACGCCATGCTAGCCGAGCGGCAGCGCATCACTGCCGATATTCTGAAGTATATGGAGACACAGAACTACAGCCTGAGCCCCAAGGCCAAGAGGGCGCATAGCCTTGACTCATGGGTGTTTCGCTACATCAATTCGGCTGGAAACTGGGATAACATCAAGATTGAGATCAACTATTCCATGCGTGAATCCGTAGTGCTTTATTCGGCGCTGGCGTCAAGAACTCGGGATATCGAATTCGGAACATCCAGGATAGACGAGTTAACGAATCACAGAATCCGCACCGACCTGCTTCCAGTTATCCGGCGCAAAGAGTGCTTCTCTCTAGATGAGGCAAAGAGCCGAGTAAAAGACTTCGTTAGCGAGTTGATGATCCTAACTCTGCGCGAAGAGGAGTTTGTTACGTGCTTCCGCAACGAGGAATACCGGCCGGAGTTGCTGTTTGAGGATGCAACCATAGTTGAAAGGATTGAACAGCATCCTATGGCATTGTGGAAGATGCGCGACACAGGCGGCATTGATCTGGGTGAGCCGAGGTGAATTGAGATAGCAACCTTGTCTATCAACGAGATCTCTGAAAAACCCGATTTTAGGGGTGTAGCTGGGCGGTTGGGGGCTGCCATGTCATGGCTATTGGTGTGTGCCCACAGTAGCGGAGTCTGGAAGGCCATTTGTCTGTAGTCGAGAGCGGGGTTCTGGCCGTTGCCCTTCGTTTTCCCGGACGCTTTGCGCCCAGCGGGCGCACTTCACCCTGGGACCAGGCAAGCTCTGTGAGTGAAGTTCTTGGCGTTCACGACGATCATCGTGAGGATTCGTGTCATTGCTTACGCTCTTTGTCCTCGCAATTCCTAGATCAAGTGTCATCGAGTTCAGGCCATGGATCGTGGGCAGAGATGAACCGACTGCAGGCTCTGAGGGTAGGTATAAGTACGGCCGCAGCGAAGCGCGGAACGCGATGATGCGGCGCTAGGGGGGCAATATATCCTCCATTAGCAACGCGCTCGCCTATGACAATGGCTACCCATCTATCGTATTATGCGGTACCCGGCTGTGGTATGCCGGAAATGATATCCTATACCGTGTCTCCTCGGCCATCTCCTTGTCCTCGTCCGTCTTCCGTTCGCTACCCCATTATCGCCGCAAGGTCAGCGTCTGCCGTGGTTATCGGCATGATGCTAGACTTCTCGTGCAACACATCCACTACGGCTGGGGTGAGGAACGCGGGCAAGGTGGGTCCAAGCCTGATGTTCTTCACAGCTAGGTGCAGCAGCGATAGCAGTATGCACATTGCATTCTGTTCATATCACGACAGCACAAACGACAAAGGCAGGCCGTTGATGTCAGTATCGAATGCTTTCGCCAGCTCAAGCGCTATAACAACGGCCGAATATGCGTCATTGCACTGTCCTACATCGAGCAGTCACGGGATCCCAGCCACCTCGCCGAACTCCAGCTTGCTGAAGCGGTACTTTCCGCAGGCCAAGGTCATGATTATGATATCTTGGGGCAACTTCTGCGCAAGCTCAGTGTAGATCCTCGCCTTATACGACTCCTTAGGCCTCTGAATGCAGTTGGTGGTCATGAGCACCGCACCCGGGAACTGGTCGAACTCGTTCCTCTGATCCTGCCGGGCGCCTCCGTAGTTGCCCACCAAGTGCGAGTACTTCTTGAGCTCGGGATATCCATGGGCCGGAGGCTGCGCTTAAGGACTGCGATACGGTTGCTGAGTCTCGCGACCTAGTAGTATCTAGGCTTACCGAAGACGCTCGAAAGCGCGTAGTGAATGTCTTGCAGACAAGAGACCTTGGTTGGAGGGGCGATAAGCAACAGGTCGGCATTCTTTCTGCCAACTGGGTGGCGGAAGCATTCTTTGAATAGACGCGATTGGCCCATCAGCAGGATGGAGACACTCGTCCCGGCCATTCTGGCAGTCTCAGAGTCTGCGGTGGCATGACTCATGCCCAGGAATACCAGCATTCAGCAATCGCAGAGAAGAATGGAGATGGCTGGCCATCCAACGATCAACACGACAGGTGAGAGCGACAATCAGCATGAGTAGTACGTTTGACTGCGGCCGGCCGCTTCTCCTACTTACAGCTCCGTTCCATCGCGATTGCATCTGGTGTCGTCGGCTTTTGTGAGTCCCAAAGCGATGGCCGATGGTGCGCTTGAAGGTCGGGGTCGCCAAGGTTCGGGCCATACAATGTGACTTCAACCGATGAGCCATGTTCCCACCACTTGCTGATTGCCAGACCACCAGCTCGCATCCTATCTGGCAGCCTGACCCGAGATATTGTCGTTCCCGCAGCTCATCGTTCCAGTAGTGGTAGCGACCAACCTTCTGTCCTCCGACGATTACGCTATCTGGTCCATCGACCGCGGCGTCCCACGTGAGAGTTCGTAGATGGTGGGCTTCGTCGACATCGCGATGCGTCTGCTCTTGCATGCGCTGTTACCCCAGCGATGAGGCGCAAGCTGCCGTCCATGTGCATACGAAATTGAAGTATGGTGTCGACTAGATGCAAGTGTTGCAGGCTTTTACATGCATCAATGGAAATATCTATACGTCGTACGACTGAGAAGAATGTATCACGGGTGTACAGTAAGGACGACACCATGTCACGAATCTTAACCCATTACATTAAGATTGGCCTTGACTTGGAGGGCGGAACGTGCGCATACTGTTTGTAGATGAGGACCTGATGTTGGCGTGTACACACATCTCCGCTGGGCGGCGTCGTTGGGGAGCCGACTGTGCCAAGATAGTAGCGAGAAGACTCGACGAGCTGGGAGCAGCCAGTGTTCTTGAAGACGTGCGGCACCTGCGCGGAGCACGGTGTCACGAGCTCACTGGTGATCGGTTGGGAACGCTATCGGTCCATGCCAAGGAACCATTTAGGCTCATCTTCAGGCCTGCCGACGATCCAGTACCCCGAAAGCCGGATGGGGGTCTTGAGTGGGCAAAGGTGAAGTCCATTATCGTGCTTGAGGTGGTGGATTACCATTGACTGAGAAGGGCGCAGGGCTGTTTGAGTACGTACCCAGGATGGTTACGCCGCCTGGTTCCACGCTGCTGGAGACTATCAAAGCGTTGGGCATGACCCAGGCAGAGCTGGCTCAGCGTATGGGTCGGCCTATCAAGACTGTGAACGAGATTATCAAGGGCAAGGCCGCGATAACGCTGGATACCGCTCTACAGCTTGAACGTGTGTTGGGCGTCCCCGCACATTTCTGGAGAGCTCGAGAGGAGCAATATCAGCAGTATCTGCTTGGTCTGAAGGACAACACCGAGCTAAGTGCACAACGCGAATGGCTAAAGCAGATACCCATTACTGAGCTTGTGAAACGCGGCTGGGTCGTACCGGGCGCGAGCGTAGCCGAACGTGTCAGGGCAGGCCTTGAGTACTTCGGGGTAGCGTCGGTCGAGGCGTGGCGCCAGGTATGGGCTGCTCCGGATGCCGCGTATCGCCGATCACTGGTTTTCGATGCTAACCCCGGTGCGGTGGCTGCATGGCTTCGCAAGGGCGAAATCGACGCGAGGGTCATGGAGTGCGAACGTTATCGAAGGCGGGCATTTGTTTCCGCTTTGGGAGACATACGGTCGCTTACCTTAGAGCAGCCGAAGGCTTCTGTCCTGAAGGCGCAACTGCTATGTGCTCAGGCCGGTGTAGCACTGGTCTTCGTACCGGAGCTGTCGAAGTGCAGGGCCTCTGGCGCAACTCGATGGCTGAACAGGCATAAGGCGATGATCCAGCTGAGTCTTAGATATAAGACCAATGACCACCTCTGGTTCACGTTCTTTCATGAGGCGGGGCACCTATTGCACGGAGCGCAGGGGGATACATTCGTGGATGAGCCAGACTTGCATGCTTCTGCAGACGAAGCGGAGTTGCTGGCAAACCAGTTTGCTGCAGACACTCTGATCCCCCCGAGTCAATATCGTACGTTCGCAGAGAGCCTGAATCGGGGCTGGGTGAGTCGGGATGAGGTTTTCCAGTTCGCTCGATCAATCGGCATAGACCCAGGAATTGTGGTCGGGCGACTGCAACATGAGGGTCTACTGGCATACAGGTGCCTCAACGATCTCAAGGTGCACCTGCAATGGCCGAATGAGCTTGAATGAGCTTGGGAGACTGAATATGGATGAGGCACCGTGACGTGGGGTTTCAGTGTCATCGCAGCGCAGTCGTTACAATATCGGCGCCAGCGACCGCCATAGCGCAGTGGTCGCCGATGTTGCCGCGCGAGCAGGATTGAGAGTGGACGGATTCGCCGATGACCTGGTTCATGCCGCGCCGCGCCCAGGATATACCGTGTTGGGTCCCGTCTCACGCCTCACGAATCTATATGCATTTGGCGATGCCGTTAAAATAGTCGCAGCTGCCCCGGGTGTCTATCAAACCGGAGCAGCTTCATAGTGAGGTTACTCGGATATGGTGGTCACCGATAATCCCGAATGACATGAACATGATGAGCTTGTGGCCACTCCTTATCGCTACATCCCGAGACCTGTGTAAGCGATCGCGACTCAGAAGCGGCGTTGACAGACGTGCGTTCCGTACACGGGTAGAGCTGGGCCTTGTGCACGCGGCAAGGATCGTGTGCATGCATACGCCAATTGCGTGACGACTTGGAGATTAGCAGGGGGTGGTACTACTGACCCAGAATGTGCAACAGAACTGGAAAAGGCAAGGTCACGCCTTGTTCCATCAGTTGCTAACTTCGTAGCCGCCCCGATTGGGCCAGAAACCCATCATCATCTGCCGTCAATGGTGCTGAAGATGGGACAAGTGCAGAGCGTTTACCTTGCATTATCCAGCAAGAGCATGTAAAATCCTGTACTGGATAGTAGCCCCATTGGCGAAAGCCACACAGTTGAACACTGCTGTCACCCGACGCATCCGCACGAGATGGCCGTAGTCTCATGTTCATGCTGCAGACCCAAAGACGTGATGCGGACTGCGCCATCACTATCTTACGTTAACTTGCATTAGCTTATTGTGGAGGGTATAATGATGTACGCATGGTTAGCCCTGTTGCGCAAGGCGGTCGAGGATTCCTCGTACACCATAAGCCAGCATGCTTTTCGGCGTATGGGTGAAAGGGGAATCACTATCGACGACATTAAGCGGTGCGCACTAGAAGGCGACTTTCTGAGGACTCAGGATCATGGAGAAGATGTGAAGGTGGTCTTGCGAGGCCGCGATGAGAACCAAGAACCGTTCCTCATGGTAGCGGCCCTTTGCTGGCCTAGCCCCGCTATCATCACAGTAATGCGCGAGGGTGAGGACTGATTGCGAGGAGGTTTTCGCCATGAAATGCTATGTGTGCGGCGGTGAGATGCGAAAGGCGCAGCGAGATATCGAAGCGAACTGGAAAGGCCGTCAGCTCGTCTTCGGGGGCCTGGAGGCATGGGTGTGCGGCAGCTGCGGCGAGCAGGCTTATGAGCCGGACGATGTGCGGCTGATGCAAAATATCATGCGCGGGCTCGAGCTAGAGGAAGCACCTCCCGAGGTCATGAATGTACAGGAAGTCGCGGACCTGCTGAGGGTGAGCAGCCAGACGGTGTATGTCCTTGCCCGCTCGGGCAAGCTTCCGGCAGTGAAGGTCGGGCGAGAGTGGCGGTTCATACGAGATCAGCTGCTAGCGGCACTGCAGACGAACAACTCAGAGCATGAGGCAGGAACGGATAATTCGTTCTACTTGGCGGCCCGGGCAGGACTGGCTGAAAGCCTATCGGTGAAGGATGAGGAAACCATCAGAGCATATCTCCAGAAACTCAAGGACAAGTAGGTAGAAGGGTCATGGCGCTGTCGCCGGAACAGTATGCTAGGGAACTCAGGTTCAAGCTGGCGCTACAAGGCCCCATTGATGTGGTGCAAGTCGCGAGCAGCCTGGGCATTGATGTGTACGAGGATGAACTCGATCGGTGTGACGGCGCGCTGCTCAGGTTGGACGGCAGGGCCCTGATTCTCATAAGTCTCAAGTGTACATACGATAGCCGCAAGCGCTTTACAGTAGCCCATGAGCTAGGCCACTTTTGCATTCCCAGCCACAACTCCCGCGAGTTCCGATGCACTGAGGAGGAGATTTCCAACTACCGCTCTGTTCGCATGCGCGAACGGGAAGCGAATGAGTTTGCTAGTGAATTGCTGTTGCCCTTGAGCGAGCTACAGAAGGCGTTGAAGGGTCCTCCATCTATGCGGGTGGTGAGAGACTTAGCTGAATCCTATGGCACTTCAATGACTGCCACGGCAGTTAAGGTTGTTCAGGGTACTTGTGAACCTGTCGCTGTCGTTTTGTCGAGTAAGGATAGGATCGAGTGGGCCGTTCGTTCAAGAAGCTTCCCCTTCAGCGTTAGGCGAGGCATCCTCCATGAGCACACCTATGCCATTGACTACTTCACATCGGGGAACCTACCTGGCTGCACTGAGCAGGTTCTGGCGAGCGCGTGGTGTACAGATAGTAGGCGTGATCAGCTATTAGCGGAGGAGTCGATCCCATTCCATCGCTTGAACATGGTACTTAGCCTGCTGAGCCTTCCAGATCAGGAGGAAGACTATTGATGGCTGGCAGTTTCCGTGCTTCAGAGCGGCTCATGATCCACGTATCTGATCAGAGAAGGAAAGAGGTGCGGATGTCCTCGACAACCAACACAGACACGGGGTACCGTCGAGTTCGACAGTTGATAGGCACACGCGATGAGCCATCCGACAAGGAGTTGGGAGAAGCTCGGCACACGGTTGGCCTTGAAGTGCGTATTCCGGTGAATTCGTCCACCTGTTCTGGGCCAAAGAATCCGGTGGTTCCGACAGGCCCCGGCTGGCCAGGTCGGAGCGAAGCGACGCACGGTATGGGATCATGTCCCTTGGTCAATGCTTCGCTGCGGTCGCTGTTCTACCTTCCTCATCGACTCCCCTTTCAGGCGTATTCTGTGTGAACTATGAATAAGGCGATCAAGGACCGCGTCTGCCACGGACGGGTCGATAATGGACGCGCGCCAGTCTTCAACCGGGAGTTGGCCAGCAATGATCGTGGAGGACAGCTGGCTGCGATCGTCGACGATTTCCAGGATGTCGCGGCTTTCCGAGGGCCCCAGCGGCGCCGTTCCCCAGTCGTCCGATACCAGTAAGCGTATTCTCGACAGCCTGCTTAGCATCTTGGGATACGATCCATCGCCATGGGCGATGGTTAGCTCGGATAGCAGGCGCGGCACTCTGTAGTACCGCGCGCTGAATCCGTGTCGACAGGCGGAGTGGGCTAGGGCGCAGGCTATGAACGTTCTGCCCACGCCCGCAGGCCCGGTGATCAGGACGTTCTGAGCGTTCCTGATCCAATCGCATGCAGCCAGGTGAACGACAACGTTTCGATCTAGGCCGCGGGGTTGCCGGTAGTTGATGTCTTCGACGCATGCCGGGAGGCGTAGTTTAGCCGCCTTGAGCAGGCGAGACAGCCGCCTGTCCTGCCGACAAGCCCATTCCCGGTCGACCAGCATGCCGAAGCGTTCGTCGAAAGACAGCTCATGTATGTTAGGCCTGTCCTTCTGGGATGAGTAGGCTTCGCTCATCCCCGTCAGGCGCATGTCGTTCAGCCGTGTTATAGTGTGTTCAACCAGCATTTCATCGGGCCTCCTAGTTGAAGTGGCTTGGTCCGCGGACGTTGGCATGGGCGGGCATCGCCTGAGGCGCCTGGTCGGGCTGGGGCGTCTGATCCAGCCCGCTTTTGAGAATGGACTTTACGCTCTTGTATGAGATGCCGCCCAGCGCCAGCGCCCTGGCCGCCGCAGCTTCCAGTCTCTCCGCCGAATAGGCTTTCGCCAGTCTGATGATCCCCAGGCATGAGCGATACCCCTGTTCTGGGTGGGGCCTTCTCTCGAGTATCATCTTCACGAGCTTGCCGGTGTTGGGCCCCACCGATTCGGCCCAGCGGATCATCCGTTCAGGCGTCCATTCGAGGTGTCTCCGGTGCGATGCAGGGCGGTGGCTTGGTTCTGTAATGATCTGCCCGCGACCGATAGCCCTCTGATGGATTGCCACCCGCTGTCCGCGGTTGAACACCTCTACAGTACTCCCAGTTAGGCGAACGTCCAGCTCATGGCCTATGAGGCTGTAGGGGACGCTGTACAGGTTGGGTCCACCGAAATGTGGTAGTCTATGTTAGCAATCGCCTTCTTCCATCTAGCGAACACGTAAGGCGTCTGCGGAAGGGGCTTAAGCGCCGGCCTATCTATTTGCTCATACACGGACCTGCGCGTTCCGTCCATCTTCTGAAACGGTCTGTTGTTCAGTACGTCCAGTTTCTCCCTGATGACGCTGTTCAGCTGATGCAGGTCGAAGAAGGTGATGTTACGTATTGCGGCCAGTATCTATCCCTCTACCACTTGCACTCCATTCTCGACCTTCGCCTTGTCCCTCGGTTTTCGGGGTCGCGCTGGGATAACCACCGCGCCGTAGTGCTCGGCCATCTCGCTGTAGGTAGGATTTATGTCCGGCTCGTAGCGGCAAGCGTTCGATACTCCGGCCGTGAGATTGTCGGGTATCCATATCTCCGTCGACCCCTCGAAGAACTCCAGGGCGTTCCGGGTCAAGTCCACCCATGATCTCAGATCCTGCCATCGTGGCCTCTGCATACGTGTAGTTGCTCGCCCCCAATACCGCAACGTACGCGTCCTCGATCTCACCTGAGGCCCGATCCCTTATCGGCACGGTCTGTCCGGCGAAGTCCACAAACATCTTCTCGCTGGCGCGATGTGTCTGCCGAATGACAACGTCAAGCTTGCGCACCCAGTCGCGGTAGTGGGCGCAGAACTGGCTGTACTGAATCCCATCGGGGTTTGCCTGCTTGTACTCATACCACAAAAGCTGCAGAGTAACGGACTTCTTGCTCTTGAGCTCGCGGTGAACCTGTTCCCATTTCGGCATGGGTCTGGTCTTGGGCTTGCTTGTGTTCCCCGGATAGAGCAAGCGTTCCACATCGTCCCAGGTCATGGAATCCGGGATCGGCCAGCCGAGCCCGACGCCGTTAGCCCTCCTGATCACATCGCCGACGGTGCTATGGGCAGCTTGCAGGCTTTCGGCAATCTGGCGACGGCTCAACCCCATCTCGTGATAAAGCCTTAGGATCTCCCTGATCTTGCGCATCGACAACCTCCTGTTTGCCACGGCCCCCAATCACCCTCCCAGAAACATCTTGCTTACGGGAGTTCGGTGACTCTGCGCGGCGATCCTGTGGCATCGTTGCCGGCGCGCTTCAGCTCCGAACCGAGGCAGTCGCCCCGGACGAATTGCTCCGGAATATGCATTTAACTCGGAGAAGAACCGACGCATCTTGCAGGGCGCGGGCGGACATTACATCATCGGCGAGAAGATGAGATTGGGCCGTACGGCGAAGCCGGCGGAAGCGCTGACGCGCGGCGGTCGCTACCACACGCTTGACAACGGCTTGGAGTTCAGAGAGATCATCGTCGGCGGCGACAGCGAAGCAAGGCGTCGTTTTGTTGTGGTGCTTAACCCCGCAGAAGCCGAGCGGGATCGAAAGAAGCGGGACGACATCGTCGCTGAGGCGACCCGGCGTTTGGATGTGCTGAAGCAGCTTGAGGGTGAACCCCACGAGAAGGCCGCGTGCGCATTGCGCTCGCATGCGGTGTTCGGTCGGTACATCCATCAGACGAAGACAGGAAGGCTCCGTATCGATCGCGAGAAGATCAAGGCGGAGGAGCGCTTGGACGGGAAGCTCCTCGTCAGCACCTCGGACGAGGGCCTCTCTGTGCGGGATGTGGTCCTTGGCTACAAGCAGTTGGCCGCCGTCGAACGGGTTTTTCGCGATCTGAAACATGTAGCCGACCTTCGTCCCATTCGACATCGCTTGCCCGAACGGATCCGGGCCCACGTGCTTCTATGTTGGTTGGCTATGCTTCTGATTCGTGTAGCGGAAAACGAGAGCGGCCGGACCTGGTTTCAGATCAAGAAGGTCCTCGACACGCTACAGGTTGGTATTCATCGAACGCGCGCCGGCGAGGTGTGGCAAGCCAACAATCCAAGCGACGATCTCAAGGAGCTTTTTGAACGGTTGAAGCTGAAAGTCCCACCGCGTATACTCTGTCTGCCCATTCCCATAACGACCGCGTTGCCGCGCTGTGCAACAGCATGCGGAACCAGGGCAGGGGCGAGGCAGGGGTCTGGCTGGCCCATGATAGACTGGGCTACAAGGAAGGCGACTTCCCCGTCACGGAGAAGGCTGGCCGCACCAGCGTGGAGATACCCTTCCACAACAGGATCACCGAGGACGAGGTGGACTATGTCGCGGAGGTGCTCGAAGGGGCGCTGGGGGAGCGGGTAGGATAGAGCAGTCTCTCCGAGCCCAGGTTTACACGACTGCGAACGACACGCATAATGTAAACCAAGGAGGAGGAGCCGTCATGAATCTAGGGAGCCGGATCAGGCAGGCGCGGGTGTCGGCTGGACTGAGCGTTCAGAACGTGTCCACGACAGTTGGCGTGTCCAGAAACGCAGTCTACAAGTGGGAGAGAGGGGAGGATGTACCTCGGCAGTCCATCCTCATTAAGCTGGCTCGCCTGTTCGGAGTCGACATGGACTTCTTCTTCCGCGAGGTGCATGTGGAGATGTGCGCTTCCGCTTATCGGGGAAAAGCCTCGATGGCGAAGAAGGTTCAGGACTGTGTCGAAGCCAGAATCGCTTCAGAGCTTGAGAAGCGGATCTTCGTAGACAGCCTTTTCGCTGAGAGGGAATCCCCCAAGTTCAGCGTCGGCTGGCGCCGGATCGAGTGCCTGTCGGATGTGGAGAACGCCGCCGATCAACTGCGCATGTCATGGGGGCTGGGGTTCGACCCGATAGGCAGTGTTGTGTCCGCAGTTGAGGAGCATGGGGTTAAGGTCGTCATGATAGATGGCGTGGAAGGGTTTGATGGCTTCTCTTGCGTTGCCAACGAGATCATACCGGTGATAGCTATTCCGGCGGGTGTGTCAGGCGACAGGCAGCGGTTCACTCTTGCCCACGAGCTCGGTCACATGGTTCTCGACACCGCGCCCGAGGTGGACGAGGAGAAGGCTGCTCACCGGTTCGCTGGCGCGTTCCTTGCCCCGCAGAAGGCAGTGATCAGCGAACTCGGTCCCCAAAGGTCGCGATTCGATATCGACGAGCTTGCGATTCTCAAGCGCTCCTACGGAATGAGCATGCAAGCCTGGGCGCGCCGCGCGTTCGACCTCGGCATAATTCAGAGGGAGGCTTACGAGTCGCTGTTCCGCACGTTTAGTGCTCGCGGTTGGCGCAAAGAGGAGCCCTGGCCACTGGCGCCCGAAGAACGGCCCACCAGAATGCCGCTACTGGTGCGTCAGGCGGTAGCTGAGGGGTTGCTGACGCCAGTCGCCGCTGACAAACTCCTTGGGCGAGTCTCTCCAAGTATCCCTAAGTTCACAGAGGACGAACTGGCTGCCCAGGCCGCGGAGGTTGCAGCATGGTACCGCGGCGACTCTGAGACAGACGATTGGATCAGAGCAGAGCTGGGTGATCTGGATGATAGTACAGAGGAATAGCAGTATCAAGAGAAGCCAGGTCTGGCTGGTGGCGCCTGACCCTACGGTGGGGGCAGAGATCCAGAAGACCAGGCCATGTGTCGTTGTCAGCCACGACCTCATTGGGACGTTGTCGGTTCGCGTCGTCGTGCCCATTACTGAGTGGCAAGAACGATTCGCCGGTAAGGTGTGGCTGGTGAGACTTATCCCAGATAGGCGCAACGGCTTGACCAAGGATTGCGCTGCGGACGCACTCCAGGTGCGATGCGTCTCCGAAGACCGATTCATGAGACTCCTTGGGGTGCTGTCAACTGACGACATGAGCGACATCTCGGCGGCGCTGGCCATCGTGCTCGATATCTCGTCCTAGGTAGTGCGCGTACGGCCGCCGCAATGCACTCCTCTGGAGGGCGCGTGGCGTTCGGCCTCCCGTGGCAGCTGTCTACACGATTGTGATTCGCGTGGAGGGCAAAATGAGACTCCGATCGACCTCTTGACGGGCGGCAGTGTTCATGTGGGCAGTGTGTGTCGCGGCGGCAGCGGCGGCGTTTGCTGTCGGGATCGACTTCGCAAGCGGACTAGTGTCGTTCAAGTGGGGACCAGGCAGGAACGGATCCCAGGCAGACGGATCGCTGTGCCTGTCTGGCTCGGCGGATCCTATGCCAGTTAGGATACAGGTTAGCCGCGGAGAAGCCGGAGTACCTGCGGTCTGCGGGGCTGATGGAGAGAGACGGCAACAGAACCCTCATTGGTCAGAGACTCAACCAGCAGGCAACTCCACTGCTGAGAGTATCCATCAGCGAGACCACAGTGCTCTCCTGCAACCCGTCCCCGCTCTTCTACTGGCCCTTCCCCGAGTTCCCGGTTTATGCCCTGCAGCACTTGATCAACCAGCAGGACCACCGCCCGGGCAACGATGCCAACGTCCACCTCGGAATGGACTTCTCGCTCATGCTCGGCCAGTCTTCAGAAGAACCCAATGGACGCGCCCACGGCGCCGAGCTCTACAGCGAGATCCTGATAGACGATGCACAGAGCACCCTGTCACGGAGGAGTCGGGTGCCGGACTACGTTGGCGCCCTGATCGGGCTGGACATACACAGGCAGAACGGCAAGTGGCAAGTCAGTCTTAATAGGCAGCATGATATGATGACCGGCAATCGACGACCGTGGAGCGGTGTGGGACGGGGTCGGCGGTTACTCTGCGGCATTTCCGGGTCTTTCAGGCTACTGCACTGATCTGAGCAACCTCAGCCACGAATAGCGCCGGCCGGGCAGCGGCGGCCAACGCCCAAGCGCCAGCTGCAAGCTACCGCCCAAACCATGACCTTATCTGGGCCTCAGACGGCGCCCTGCCTTCGCTCACGGTTTTTCCGTCGATGACAACAGCTGGCGTGATCATGATCCCGCGATCCACGATTTCGCCAATATCGGTGACATGGACAACCTCTGCCTCTATCCCAAGCTCTTTGATGGTCTCAGATATCATCTCTTCTGTCTTGCGACATTTTGCGCAGCCTGATCCTGCCCAGGGCGCTGCGGCCACTGGGCATTGCGATGGAACAGACGACATGGGCTGTTCCCGGATGTTGAGTTTGCCTGTATAGGAGGGGTGAAAGGTGAGCCGTGCTCCCTTTCAGGTGCTGATTCTTCCGTACGCCGTTGCTCCCAGCGGTGAGATCCTTTATTGCGTTTTCCGGCGTCAAATGTCTGATGGCGGGTACTGGCAGGCGATTGCCGGAGGCGGGGAAGGAAGTGAGACTCCTCTGGAGGCCGCAAGGCGAGAAGCGTTTGAGGATGCTCAGATAACACTTTCCGGCGAACACGTTGACTCCAAGTGGGCGGAGTATGATACGGCAAGGCAGATGCTCAAATGGGACAGTAACAGAACCGCTCTGTGGGAGTTGAATTATAGACTCCGAGCGGGCTTAGGCTTTCAAGCTCCGGCTTACGCTCGGCGCCCGTAACGGTGCTTTTGCCTCGCGAGGCTATGAAGAAGGCCGGGCATTCGGCCCGGCTCGAGAAACGGAAGGCAGATGGTAGGGTGGCACTCCTACATCTCCACAAGGGCGGCAGATGCCTGTTCTGCCCTCATCGGCCTTCAGCACACAAGATGCACCAACACGCCTTTAGTATACCTGTCTTTCCGGCAACACTCAAGGGGGGTTCTCTTCTGGGTTTCCTTGTCAGCATTCCTCTTCAAACCTGATGAGAGTCCCTTTCTGCAGATAGCTCTGCACACGTTCGTCGGTGACGGCGTAGATACTCCTGACGAAAAGCGTGCCTTTTGCTGATGGCCTCACGGACACCATCACACCGTTCTCCTCGAACATCCTTACGAACTCAACGCCACCTTGTCGGGGATGAACCGCGATGTAGTCGGGATTCTCGATGATATCAGGAATATCCTGCAAGTGCTTGACGAATTCGACGGGGTGCTTGCACCTTATGTGTTCGACATTTGACGGACCGATGTATATTGGCCCCGAACCATAGTGCAGACCTAGGCGTGAGATCACTTCCTGCGAAAGGTTGCCGACACATTGCGGCAGCGCTTGTGATGGCTTGATCTCCACTGCGTTTCTCCGCCCTTGAACTCAGGAACGTCTTGAGATCCTTGAAGCCGGTAGTGGACACTGCCCTTCACGCTGAGCTCGGCACCGGCCCTCTTGCCTTCTGTAACTACTGCATTGATCCCGATTTTCCTCCGCGCGAAACAGCCGCATGGTGCACGCTGAGACCCAAAAGCGTCGGCTGGCGAATCCTCGATGTAGCCTGCGAGTGAACACCTCACCCATGTAGTGCGGAGCAAAGACATCGAAGAACTGCTTCCATCCCATGCGGCGCGACTCCTTCTCAGGAAAACGCGGATCGCAGGCTACGTCGACATGGAGCTCGCAGGCCGCCGGCGCAATGCGGGGCGCCGCGGCCCGCGCGAACACACCCGGGGTTATCTCATGGGGGCCATCGCCGACGACAGCTCGCCGATCTAGCTTACGGTCTTCCGCCCGCTGACTGCTATGTGGGCGCTTGTACTTCAGGTCATCTGGCACCGTCCCTCAGATAATCCGCGTCCATTCCCGTCTGGCAGAGAATATCCAGAAGTGGTGCATTTCTCTTGACAGCTGCCATTGCGGTTACCCCCTCGGATTGTGTTTTGTCTGCACCCGAAGAGAACCACGTGGCGGCTGTCCAGTCAACACCCTAATGCCCTTCCACCGAGTTCACACCGCTCTTTGGATACTGACAGCTGAATGCGCATCAGAGGAGGAAATTCTATGGACGAAATCGAGTACGAGAGAGAGAAACTCTACGAGGAAATCTGGGCACAGCCCATAGGAGACGTGGCGGAACGCTACGGGGTCACGAATGCAGCTATTCGCGAAGTCTGCAGGACACTCTGCATACCAGCTCCTTCCCCGGGATACTGGGCACAGCTGTACGCCGGCAAAGATGTCCGGAGAGAGCCTCTGCCCCAGTTCTCCGGGGCAACCACAGTCTGCGTTTCGCGTCCGGGCGGCAGAGGCGCTACGGCAAAGAAAAGGTCAAAGGACCTGCTCACATTCTTGCCCGAACAGGAGCGGCAGCGGGTTCTTGGCATCTGCCAATCAGTTCAGGCAAAAGACAAGCTTTCTGCACCCCACAGGCTGGTTACGGAGTATCTCGATGAACTCACGGCGCGCAGAAAACGCGAAAAAGAGTGGCAGCGCCAGAGTCGGCGCAGCTTCGACTCATATGGGATTCTGCCGAGGCAGGACGAAGACAAGCCCGTACTCGACATACAGGTATCAGAGGACCAGGTGAACCGAGCATGCAGGATTCTTGATGCGTTCATAAAGCGTGTTGAGGAATTGGGCGGATCAATGGCCATAGACGCCAAAGACAAGCACACCTATGCCTTGATAGGGAAGGACCGCATTCGGCTCAAACTAGTCGAGAAATCGAAGTGGACTCCACACGCGCTGACGGTCCAAGAAGAAGCCAGGCGAAAGAAGGAACGGCATTTCTCTCCTCCCCCGTACGATAAGGCTCACACGGGAGAGCTCGAGCTTCAGTTCCTGTACGATTACTCCTCGAAACGGGTGTTCAAGGACACTGCCAGACAGTCGCTGGATTCGGTTATCGGTACTGCCCTAACGGTACTTCTGGAAATCGGGGAGAGCCTTCGAGTCGCGCGTGAGGCGCGGGAGGCTGAAACTGGCCGGAAGCTGAAGGAGGAAATACGGAGGCTCGAAAGAGAGGAGGTTCAGCAGGCCGAACTGAAGCGTGTTCATGCTCTCATGCACCAGGCCATGGATTGGCAGAGTGCAAATGAGATTCGTGCATATTCTATGGCGGTAGCGTCAAGCTTGGGTGACGTATCCGACCCGAACACGCTGGAAGAGAAGAGAAGATGGGTTCAGTGGGCCATGGAGAAGGCAGACTGGCTTGATCCGACAATCGCGGTGGCCGACCCCACACTGGGACTACATGATCACTCTGCTGGTGTTCCGCTTTCGTCCGCTGTGTACCAGACGCTGGACATTCGGAACCAGTGGCGCGACCTCGGACACCGGAAGCGCACTCTATAGCCTCTGTGGAGGTGCGAACAAAATGGACCGTGTCAACCAGGGGTCAAAAGACATGCTGAAAGTAAGCTTGATTACGTCACTTGTGCTGGTGGCCTCGCTGCTGATATTCGGCAAATACCTGATAAGTATGTTTACTACCACACAAGAGATCATTAGCCTGGGTGTAAGGCAGATTCGCATATTGGCGGCCGGATATGTAGCCATGGCGATAACCCAAGTTTTCGGTGGCATCATGCGCGGCGCCGGCGACACTATGCCCTCCATGTGGATTTCAATGTTCACTACTGTCATCTTACAAGTATCTGCTTGGCAATGCCGAATACATGCGGTACAGTATAGGCATGTATATGAGAACTGCCAAGCGAACCAATAGGGATGGCTCCATCGTCAAGTATCTTCAGCTCGCTCACAATGAGCGGGATCCGAAGACGGGTTGTCCCGTGGCCAAGATTGTCTATATCTTCGGTCAAGAGGAATTGGTCGACAGGGACGCGCTTAGAAGGCTCATGTAGAGCATCGCTAGAGTCCTCCCCGAGGATGAGCAGGTTGCAGCGCAAATGGGATTCGACATTGGATCAGCAACAGTCAACTCCGATAGGGCTCTGGGCGGCGCCTGGGTGCTTGAGCAGCTTTGGGAGAAGCTCGGCATACGTGCTACGCTGGCTAGGCTTCTCGCTGATCGTCAGTTCGCCGCCCCGGTGGAAAGGGCCATCTTCGCCATGACGGCCAACCGGGCTCTCGCCCCCAGCAGCAAGCTGGCCATCGAGGATTGGATCAGAAACGATGTTGTCATCTCGGGACTGCCTGAGGTTCAAGTGCATCAGCTCTACCGGGCCATGGACTTCCTGATCGCAAACGGCGAACAGATCCAGGAATCCGTGTTCTTCTCCACAGCGAACCTGCTCAACCTGGAAGTGGACCTGCTTTACTTCGACACTGCTTCAACCTACTTTGAAGTGGAACCGGACCCTGAAGACGAGGAGGAACTCCGTCGGCTTGGCCACAGCAAGGATCACAGGCCAGACCTGCTTCAGGCGGTGATCGGGCTTGCCGTCACCAGAGAACGAATATCGGTTAGGTGCTAGGTATGGCCTGGAGACACCAACGACACGGAGGTCATCGCCGAAGTCAAGAAAGATCTCTCGGGCTGGAAGCTAGGCCGTGTGATAGCGGTGGTTGATCGCGGGTTCCCTTCCGCCGAAAACCTGAGGCATCTTCAGAGGGCCGGAGGCCACCACATAGCAGGCGAACGCATGCGAGCCTGAGATACGGAAAGCACCTCAAGCTTGGTGCGGATGGCGTTCCCCGAATAGACCAGGCCAAGGTTAAACAGGAAGCCCGTCTCGACGGCAAGTACCTGATCAAGACCTCTGACGACACGCTTTCACCTGAGGATGTCGCCTTGGGATACAAGCAACTTCTCGAGGTAGAGGATGCATTCAGATCACTCAAGTCCACCCTGGACCTCCGCCCCATGTATCATCGGCTCGTCGACAGGATGAGGGCCCACATCCTCATCTGTTGGATGGCGCTTCTCCTCGTAAGGGCAGCAGAGACGAAGGTTGGCGACACATGGCCAAATCTCAGGACCCAGCTCGAGAGAATGCGCATTGTTGAGATCGAGTCCTCCGATGGCCGAGTTGTCCAACGCACAGAGATAACCCCAGCTCAAAAGGCCATTCTATCCCGCCTGGCCATCGGGGCGCCAAAGAAAACCCACGAAATCATGCTCAAAACCAAGCCCACCTCGTAGTAACACGGCATCATAATCTGGCTTCGCCATTGCTGGGTTTGACTGCTGCTACGCGCTCTGTCTGCCTACGAGGTGTCGAAGACGGGAGAACCTCAAGGATGCGCCCCGGAGGGGAGTCACTTTGATGGAGTTGGCACGCCAGATCCTAGTTGGCATGGAAGCGCTTATTCAGCCTCTGCCGTTGCCGCCCTGTAAAACAGGCTAGACGACCGTCATGTCGACACTGTAATCTGGGCAATGGAATGATGCAATTGCAGTTTCCGAAGCCCTAAGCTTGGGGAAGGGGGTATTGCCAGCAAGACTCAGTATGGAAACAGATTCCATACGCCGATCAGGAGGTGCTGCTTCCTGCGATGGTGCACCAAAATGCCTTGCGGAACTACCGCCCCTCGCTATCACACATTGCATTATCGGCGTTTACATGGCATGATCATCGAGGAAAAGGTGGTTGCTGTATGCTCAAAAAGATCAATGCACTCTTTGGCGTGCAGGACATGACCGTGGGAAGGCCAATGTACGCCTTGCTGAGATTCTCC